>NZ_JBHWIJ010000248.1:0-7992 GCF_042732255.1 Kitasatospora sp. NPDC059803
GCGCAGTGGCGGGGCGGCTGCGCTGGTGGGTGGGTGGACTGTCGTCCTGGAACGTGGTCCGGGGCGATGATCGGCCGCCGCTTGCCTACCGGTATCCGTCCGAAGATCAGAAGGGCGACCAGCCGCTCCAGTTGCCGGAGAGGTTGTTACGGGAGTTGACCCACTGCCTGCCGTCGGTGCCGATCGCCGAGATGGTGTAGCTGTCGGGGTTGGCCCACGTGCGGACGGCCGGTGTGGTGACCTGGAAGTGTCCCCCCATGCTCTTCCAGTCGCTCAGCCATGTCCCGTTCATCCCGTTCCAGCGGGTCCAGACCGCCCCGTCCGTGCCGATGACGAACACTTCGTCCTGGCCCTGGGGCAGGTGCAGCCATGCCTCGCCGTGGTTGGGGTCGTCCGAGGCACAGTAGAAGTCCCCGCCCCAGACGGAGTGGCAGATGCCGACCGTCGCCGTGCCCGCCTCCGCCGGGGCCGCCGCGAACGCGAGCGATCCCGAGACCGCCGCGGCCACCATCAGTGCCTTGATCCTGCTCCTCATGATCTGTCTCCTTCTCGCCGCCCCCGATGGGCCCGGGTGGTGGCATGTGTGGAACATGACATGGCCATTGGTGCTGTCGGGCGGCTCGGCCTGGGCTGTTCGAGCAATCGGCCGGGGCGCGCCTCACGCATCCTCACAATGGCGGCGGGGTCATGACAATCCCAGATTTCTGGGATGTCGATCGACGCTTCCTGCGCTGCACGTTTCGCCGGTGGAGTAGCGCGGGTGGTCGTCGGCCGTCGACCACCCGCGCCCTCACACTCACCGAGGAGACGACGTCGAATGACGCACGCGCTCGGTCGGTGCTACTTGGAGTCGACCCGGCCGAGCGGGTCGGCTTCGGCCGCCAGCGCCTCGCATGCCGTCTGCCAGGCGGGGTCGCCGGGGTGGAGTGCGGTGCGCAGGTAGGCCCAGGTGAGCCGTTGGAGCAGCGCGACCCGTGCGGGGTTCTCGTCCGTGGTCTCGGCGACGTCGTATCCGGAGATCCCGCCGAGTCCGTGCTCCGCGTCGAACAGGGTGAGCAGCGACTTGGGGCCGGGGGAGAGGGTGTACGGATCGGTGTGCCAGTCCGGGCCCCGGACCGTCAGGTGGGCGGAGGCGTCCTTGTCCCCGGCGACCACGAGCGTGGGCGTCGTCATCCGGGAGAAGTCCGGGGTCGAGAGGAAGGGGTAGTTCTCGGCCACCTGCGGGGTGAGGTCGTCGCCTCCCCTGCCGGGTGCGGCCAGGAGGACGCCCGCCGTGATCCGGGGCTCGGCCAGGTTCACGGTCATCCCGTCGTCGGGGTCGGTGAGCCGGGCGCCGAGCAGCAGGCTCGCGGTGTGCCCGCCCATCGAGTGTCCGGCGACGGCGACCCTGCCGTGGTCCAGGCGTCCGAGGAGCTGGGGGACGGCGGCCTCGATCGCGTCGAGCCGGTCGAGGATGTGCGTCATGTCCTCGGCCCGGGACCGCCAGTACATGGGGGCCCCGGGGGTGTCGGGGGCGAGGTCCAGCGTCGTCGAGCTGAGGTGGGTGGGCTGGATCACGGCGAAGCCGTGCGCGGCCCAGAAGTTGACGAGGGGGGCGTAGCCGTTCAGCGAGGAGAGGTGGTTCGAGTGGCCCTGGCCGTGGGAGAGGAGGACGACCGGCAGGTCGGTCCCGGTCAGTGGGGCGGAGACCCGCACCTCCAGGTCCACGGCCCGGCCGGGCACCGGCAGGACGACCGGACTGACGGAGAGGACGGGGACGGGGGCGGGCGGGCCGAAGGTGTCGGCCGGGTGCGTCGATTCACTCATGGTGCGCATGTCCCTTCGGGGGCCTTTCCCGGTCGGGCCTGAGCGGCCGGCGTCGGGCGAGGCGGTCGGGAGCGTCCGGTTTCGGCTATGCTGAAACCGGAACCTTGTTCCACTTACTATACGGAACATCGTTCCGCTTAGTCAACGGCCAACGGCCAATGGTCATCGGCTGTCGGCTGTCGGCTGTCGGAAGGAGAACGTCGTGTCCACTGCGGGCCAGTCCAGGGAGACCCAGCCAGGGGAGACCCCGCCCGGGGAGTCGCCGGCGAGGGGAAGGCGGGCCGACGCGCAGCGCAACCGGCAGACGCTGCTGGCCGCCGCCGCCGAGGTGTTCGTCTCCTCCGGCGTCGACGCGCCGATCCGCGAGATCGCGGCCGGGGCGGGCGTCGGAACGGGGACGATCTACCGCCACTTCCCGACCCGCGCGGATCTCGTCGTCGCCGTCTACCGCCACCAGGTCGAGGCCTGCGCCGAAGCCGGCCCGGCCCTGCTCGCCGAGGCCGACTCCCCGTTCGCGGCACTTCGCCAATGGGTCGACCTCTTCGTCGACTTCCTGGTCACCAAGCACGGACTCGCCAACGCGCTGCAGTCGGACGGCAGCGGCTTCGACGCGCTGCACGCCTACTTCCTCGACCGCCTGGTGCCCGTCTGCGCACAGCTGCTCGCCGCCGCGGCCGAGGCCGGCGAGATCAGGCCCGGAACGCAGGCCTACGAACTGATGCGCGGCATCGGCAACCTCTGCGCCGGCCGCGACGGGGACCCCCGCTACGACCCCCGCCGCCTGGTCGACCTGCTCCTCCAGGGTCTCCAGCGACCCCCGTCACGCTGACGCGCGAGGGGTCCAAACGAGCGGTCCCGTGGTGGGGCGCACCCGGAGAACGTCGCTACCAGGCTGCCGTCGCGAGTGACCGAGTCGCGCGACGCCCCCGGACTGCGACACGAGATTAGCTGCACGTGCCACGAGCAGCGGCTCCTCTTTCTGCGCCATCTGTCCACCGGTGCACTGCTGGCCATCAGCGAGGCTGACGAACAGTGCGAGGGCCGCCTCAGCTTCTTCGACGTCCGTGGCCTGGTGTCCTGCCCACTGTGCATGGACGTCGACTCCATCGCCACCTGCGAGTTCGGCTTTGCCCGCCTCATTGCCCACGAGATCGACCACCTCGACTTTTGCTGCAGGGAGCGGGCGCTGTCGAAGCCGACCGCAAGCTCCGCCGAGCTGTTGGACGCAGTTCTTTTCGCGTCATGGAACGTTAGTTCGATCGCCATCGCTGACGTGGGCATCAAGCGAAGGGGTGAGCCTCCAAAACCTGGGATGAGCAGCGAAGTTGGATCACCGAGGCAAGGAGATCCGGTGTGCAGCCGGCCCGGAGCGGTAACAGCTACAGAGAAACGCCTGCGGTGGAGCCTGGCCCTGTCTCACACTTGATCGCAGGGCATCGGAAAGGGAGAGTTCGTGGAGCGAAACGGGACTGAGTTGGCCGAGGCGCTCATGGCTGTTCGGGCAGGTCTGGTCGCTGCTCAGCAAGAAGGAGACGGGTCTGCCATCCGGTTCAAGGTCAAAGAAGTGACCTTGGATCTAGGGATTGAACTACGGTCGAGTGGGACAGCGTCGGGTGGTGTGAAGGCGTTCGTGGTCTCCACGGAAGCGAAGGGTGAATGGTCGAAGTCCCGAACTCACCGGTTGACGATCAACTTTGAGGTCGATGGCTCGGACAACGTGCTGATCGGTGGGAGTGCCTCCGACTTCGGGGAGACGGTTGGCGAGAGCCTCTTCGAGTAGCCGGGGTAGGCGGTGGGGGCTGCGAGTTGGCCGAGAACGGTGGAAGTTCTCGGCGCCCATGGTGGATGTGGGTCGGGCACCTTGGTCGCCCCCGGTTTGGTGCTGACAGCGTTGCATGTTGTCTCTCGGACCTGTGGGGGCCAGGTCTCGTCGGACGCGCGGATACGGGTGCGCGTGCTGCGTGACCGACAGGAGCATCTGGTTGAGGTCGTATGGGTCGGCGACCGGGAACTGGATGCGGTGCTCCTACGTGCGGACCCTAGCCAGCTTGGCCGGGGTCTGGCGCCCGTGAGGTGGGGCGAGCTAACGTGCCCGAGCCCAGATGTCCGTCCAGAATGCTCGGCCGTCGGGTTTCCACAGGCCATGCGGCGAACAACTGCCCGTCCGGACGGCAGTCGTGCAGTGGTGCACGACAGCCGTCAAGTCGTGGGTCACGTCAGTGCCGTGACCGGTCTGAACGCATCCAAGTACGATATGGACGTCTCCAACGCCCACCCAGCCCAGGCAAGCGGAGACAACGGCTGGAGCGGTTTGTCAGGGGCAGGTCTGTTCTGTCACGAGATCCTGATCGGTGTGGTGGAGGCGGTACCGCCAGCCTGGCGAGGCCAAACATTGTGGGTTCTGCCTGTGCGACGTCTCCTGGCACTTGCCGACTTCACATCCGTGATAACCGAGCACGCCGGCGTTGCACCTCAGCTGGAGTCAGCTGACCAGAGTCCGCTCTTCCATGAGGCGCCCGTTCCTCGCTTGTCGCCGTCGTATCTCCTCTCACCGCAGGCCGAGGTTGTGCCGTTCACGGGCATGCAAGAGGAGATCGCCGCTCTAACCTCCTGGTGTACCAGTAGTCGTGTTGTGGACGTGGCCGTGGTTTTCGGCCCGGGAGGTGTGGGAAAGACACGGCTGGCTACCGAGTTGATTCGGCGGATAACCCGGCGACGTTCACCGTGGACGGCTGGGTTTCTGTCCGATGTACAGCGAGCGAGCTCGGCGCTGGACGCGTTGAAGACGAACCTTCGGCCGCTTCTGCTGGTTCTCGACTACGCTGAGACTCGGATGGATCAAGTCGAGGAGGTACTACGACTCTTCGCTGGATCGCGCCACGCCTTCGACAAGGTGCGGGTGCTGCTGCTTGCGAGACCCACTAACCGTTGGTGGACGGACCTCGAGATGGAGTGGCGGGGTTCCCCGGTGATGGAGCAGGGCACTGAAGTGCGGCTGACTCCGGCATCGGTGCATCAAGGCGTCGGCACTGTCCGTAACTTCGAAGTCGCAACCCAGGCCTTCCGCCAACGTATTGCGCACCTTTCAGGACTCGACGGATCGCTGGCGGACTGGGATGAGCCCAGCGTGACCGAGGTGCCGGACGCGTCAAGCAATGAGCATGTGGTCAAGGCAGCCGAAGAGGTCGTTGTCTCCATCCACATGGCCGCTCTCGCTCAGGTACTGGAGGATACTGAGTTTCCCGCCGCCGACACAGTCCGCCCGGTCGATGTCTTGCTGGCCCATGAGAGCCGATATTGGAGGCACAGCGCTCGCGCACATGGCCTGGAGAATCTCTTTTCCACCCAGCGCGACTTGCTCCGTCAACTGGTAGCTGTGCAGCGCATCACTGGTGCCGAGAAGCGTCGGGACGCGTTGAACGCTGTCATGGCAGCCCTTCGCTTCCACGACCGTGACTTTGGCACGCCACAGCTACCGGACCGCGAAAGAATCCGTCGTATCGAGCAGATGCTCGCCGACCTGTACCCGGCGACAGATGGTGCCCGTTGGGGAACGATGAGTCCGGATATTCTGGCCGCGGAACTCATTGCCCAGGCAGACCGTGACAGCGACAACGAGCTCATTACTCATATCCTCCCCGATGCTGATCTTTCCACTACCCAGCAGCACAGGGCTCTGACCGTCCTGGCGCGAGCGAGCACACATCAGCCTGCCCTTACCGGCAGCATCGTTCGTGCCGTCACTGTTGCGGCAGACGTCCTTCTCTCCACAGCCGTCGATGTCACCGCCGAGCTTCCCTCGACCGACGCAGCCGCCTGGCTGACTGCTCTGAAGTCCGCCGCAGCAGAGAGGGAAGACACCAGTGGGCAGGAAGTCGTCGCTCAGCTCGGGCGCATTGACGACTTGTTGGACCAACTGGTGCGGTCCACAAGCCCGGCCATGGAGCAGGTCGATGCCCAGCCCATCGACTCCGGACCCGAGTCTGGGTCCTCCGGCAGGCCGTCAGATCGCACCACCGCGCCTCCCATGGTGGACGGTGTTCACCCCAGCACCAACCTGACAGGAAATGACCACACCCAGTCGTCGACGTCCCCCGGCCGTTCCCCTTCGTCTTCAGCGAGGAGGGCACACCAGCCACCTGAATTGGCGATTTACCTCCCCGCTCAGGCTTTCCCAGGCGCCCACAACCCCGTGCCTGCCCGCTTCCGCTTCACGAGTGGCGCTTTCATCGACGGCGGCAGGCAGCAACGGCTGGACCGTGCACTGGGGCTCCTCACTGAGGAGGCACGTCGGTCTGGAAGCCCTCTCCCGGCGATCAACACGATTCTTCTCGGCGTGGACGGCACAATCGATCTGAACCTCGCAGTCGCCGCTCCGGCCATTCCCCCGTTCCACTCAGACGGCCGCAACGCCGTTTGGCGCTGCGGCGGTGACCGCACCCTGCTGCTCGATAGTGGGACGAGTTCTTCGTTGCATGCCTACCCCGCGCTGGTACACCTTGGCTGGAGGCCTGATGGAACGGTCGCATTGGCGGATCTCGAGCAAGTCAGACTCATCCACATCGATGGGCCTCACTCGCAGGTCCAAAATATTCTCGGTGAACTGGCCTTCGAGCTAGAGGCCCGGCCCCGTGACAGCCGACCACATGTTCATGTCTCTGGGATCCCTGAGGACCTGCACTCCGCTAGTCGCTCCACGTCGCACGAAAGCCTTGAGGCTACGCTCGGGGCTGCCCGTGCCCATGCTGCCCAGGTCCGCTCCGAACTTCAGAGTCTGGGCCTTAAACATCCTCGCGACGCTCGACTGCGCGACGCTTCGAACGACCTGTGGAGGCCGAGAATCCTTCTTGCCTGTCACCAAATCAGCGTTGACACTGCCAAAGAGCTCAAGTCCATCTTTGATGCCCGCCCCTTAGCCTGCCTTGGCGTCGTAACCAGTGCTCCACCGCCAGGTGATGGTCCTGTTGCCAGATGGACTATCACTATCGACCCTTCGGCCGCAGCCTCCAAGCGTGTGAGCGCTGCAGAGCGCGACCTCTGATGTCATACAGCGTGTTATGGCATAGTTTCGGACTGCAAACCGGAGGATTAGGTCACCTCGCGAAGAACTCAGACACGGCTCCCTCCGAAGCCGCGATCCTTAGACCGCCGCCGTATTTCGGATTAAGAGGGGACTGGCATGGCGATGTTCGGCCGTTTCACCAACGAACATGGCAAGCGCGGTGCCGACGAACTCGCGCTGCTGCGGACCGAGTTTGGTCAGGAGCTGCGCGCCGGCCTGGCCGAAATCCGCAGGCTTCAGGCCGACCTTCGGCAGCAGCTCGGAGCCAGCTTGGACACTGGCATGCAAGATCTCCGCGACGACTTGCGCGAACTCCGCCGCGAGCTCAACGATGCCCACAAGAGCATCACCGAAGCTCGCCGCGAATCGGAGTCCCTTCGCCTCGAGCTTGAGACGGCACGTCGCGAAGCGGCTGAAGTGCGGGCAGAAGTCGATGACGAGCCGGCGGAGCGCTCCGGCGAGCCCGCGGTCGCAGTCGGTCTCGAGACGGTTGCCACGCCTGCCGCGTCCGTTCTAGCTTCGTGCGAGGAAGCGCTGGGCTCATCCGCCCTCGCGCCCGAGAGCCGGGCCCTGTCATCGGTCGAACACGAGGCACTGGATGCTGTGCTTGAAAAAGCCGCTGGCGTCAGCGCGGCAGACCTGATCTGTCATCGCGACGCATGGGCGTTCATTGTGGAGCAGGCCGCACGGAACGCCCACTTCCGTGTTCCCGGGCTGGCCGCAGACGGCGACGACGAGCAAACAGTTGTGACGCTCTCCGGACGGACGTTGATCGCCATTCTCAGCGCCCTTTACACAACCCAGCACTTGGACACGACATCACGCGAGGACCGGGCGCTCGCCTCGACGTACTACAGGCGAATCACCTCTGTTATCAACAATGCGCTGCCTTTGCAGAGTGCTGCTACCAGGACACGCATTGTTGTTGATGATCGTCCCCCATCCACCATCGACAGCGCTAGTTGTTGATCACTGCTGTGACCTGCCAGGTTCCCCTGTGACCTCGCTATCGCTGGTCACTGGGATCTGCAGGTTGCGGGGGATGGGAGGAGTGTCCCCTACCCCCCCCCCCCGATAGGGGCGGGGGGCCCCCCCAAGCGGTGGGGGCGAGGGGGGGGTGGAGT
>NZ_JBHWIJ010000248.1:8002-13123 GCF_042732255.1 Kitasatospora sp. NPDC059803
CGGCTTTATTTGTACACCGTGGTCTCCCGCACCGTGGCCCCGTGCCCCCCCTCTTTGGGGTAAGTTTGTTTTTGTGGTGGGGGGGGTGGGCCCCCCCCCCCCCCCCCCCCCGCAACCGCTATCGGAGCGGGGAGCACCACATCGTGATGTGGCAGAGTGCGGTGATCATTTCTCGCGCGTAGATCTTGCCGTCGCCCCCATAGTGGTGGACGGGGCCTCCGCTGTCGCCGTTGGCCGCTGCGATGTCGCTGACGTTGGTTTGAACGGCTTAGTAGCCGCAGGAATTGTAGGCAGTGGTCTGGCGCTCACTGCGTGGATATGATGATTCGCCGACACGTGGGTCCACCAGGCGGCAGCCGTCGACCAGTTGCTCGTCAGTGCCGACGGTAGCACTCTGACGCCCCCGATCACTCGCGCCCGCTTCCTCGGCCCATTCGACAACCTGATCTGACATTGCCCCAGAGCCCGGCGCCTCTTCAGGTTCGACCACGTCCTCGAAGCGTACGAACCAGCCGCTTGGGGAACTGGTGCTGCTCCCCGGCTGGCTCAAGCACGCGGTACTTGAGTTCCATGACGACGCCGTCCGCATCTCCATGTCCTGGAACCTTGGCTACACCTTCTCTGGAGCCCGGGCCGAGGCCTCTCTTAGCGTGATTCGGCCGGCGCGGCGGGATCGAGAACCGGCGACCGCCGCTGGCGAGTTGGCTTCCATGCACGCTCCGCAGTTCACGTCACCGTGTGGCGGCGGCTTCGTAGAGGGTGCGGATCAGGCGGTCGTTCTCCGGGCCGGCGACGGCGGGGAAGGGGGTGCGTCGGCGGGTGTAGCCGTAGGCGATGCCGTTGCGCGGGTCGGCGAAGGCCTGTTGACCGCCCGCGCTGTTGTGGCCGAACGAGCCCTGGCCGAGCTGCGGGTAGTACTCGGAGGTGGCGTGGAAACCGATGGTGAAGGCCTTCTGCACGCCGAGGACCACGTCGTGGCCGATGGACTGGATCTGCCCGGCCAGCGCGAGCGTCTCCGGCTTGAGCAGCGGGGCCGAGCCGTCGACCGATCCGATCGCGACCGCGTACATCCGGGCCAGGCCGCGCGCCGAGGCCGTCCCGCCGAACGAGGCCGCACCCGCTCGGCGAACAACTCCTGGACGCTGCGCCCGGTGGCACGGCGCACCACCTCGCCGCTGAGCGCCCCCACGACCAGCGCGTGGTAGCCGAACGCGGTGCCCGGACGCCAGTACGGGCGCTGCGCACCGAGGCGCTCGGCGACGATCCGGTCGTCGGCGAGTTCCTCGATCGTGAACCCCGCGTCCGCGCCGACCAGGCCGGCCCGGTGCGCCAGCAGCTCGCGCAGCGTCACGTCACCCTTGCCCTCCACCGCGAACTGTGGCCAGTAGTGGCCGACTTTCCGCTCCAGGTCCAGCACGCCTTCTTGGACGAGGGACGCGACGACCAGGTGCGTGGCGCCCTTGGACGCGGAGTATGCGCCGAACAGCGAATCCGCGGTGCTCTCCGGGCCCGTCCACAAGTCGACGACCCGTTCCCCGTGCCGGTAGGCGACGAGCTGCGCGGCGTGGTCGCCGCCCTCCCCGGTCGCGACCGCGGCGAACTCCTCACGGACCGTCTCGAACCCTTCGGCCACCGTGCCCCGCACCACGTTCTCGTCCATCGGTGCTTCCTCCCGGCTCGATCACGACAGGGACGTCGACGGGCGGCCACGAGCGCAGCCCACGTGGCCGCCAGTCGAATGCATCCTTCCCACCGAGGGCCCGCGTGACCACGACCGGTGGCTCCGTCTTGCGCGCCTCGCCCCGGGCCTGCACGGCCACGCGCCTCACGGCGATGGCCGACCGCGTTGAGATGGTCCGGCGGAGTGACTATCTTCGTGAGGTGAGTGAACGTGTGATGCAAGAGCCCACCCTGATGGTGTTGACCGCCCTCGCGGACGCGCCCCGGCACGGATACGCCATCGCGCAGGAGGTCAAGGTGATGACCGGCGGCCGGGTCGCGCTGCGTACGGGTGCGCTGTACGGGGCCCTGGACCGGCTGCTGGCCGACGGTCTGATCGACATCGACCGCGAGGAGATCGTCGACGGCCGGGCCCGGCGGATCTTCACCCTGTCCCCGGCGGGGCGGGAGCGGCTCGCGGTGGAGGCCGAGCGCCTGGCCGCGGCGGCGAAGGAGGCCACCCGCCGCCTGTCCGTCGCCAAACCGCCGGCGGCCTCCGCATGATCGAGCGCGTCCTGCGGCTCTATCCCGCCGCCTACCGCCGGGCCCACGGCGGGGAGATCGTCGCGACCTTCCGCGAGATGACCGCGGGTGAGCCGCTGGGCTCGCGGCTGCGGGAGGGCGCGGGTCTGGCGGCGCACGCGGCGAGGATGCGGATGGGGCTGGGCACGGCCGCGCCCGTCGCGAAGGTCCTCGCGCTGGCGTACCCCTTCGCGCTGGCCGCCGCGGCCGCCGCTTGCGGCCTGCACCTGCTGAGCTGGTACGCCGGCGTCGTCTCCTCGCCCGCCCCGTTGGGGGTGCGACTCGGAACCGACCTGTCGGGGGCGTGGGGCGCGCTGCTCGTGTCGTCGCTGGTCGTGGTCGCGGGGTCGGTGGCGGCGCTGGCCGGCCGGTGGCGCGTGGGGGTACCCTGTGCGGTGGCCGGGCTGCTCTCCTTCGCGGCGGCCGCGGTGGTCAGCGGGCGGGCGTTCGGTGACCCGGTGGTCACCCCGGCCGCGATGGTCCTGGCGGCGGCCGTGCTGCTCGCCTGCCCGCAGGACCGGCGGGCGGAGGGCGTCGCGGCGGGGCGGGCGGGCGCGGCCGGTGCCGTGGTCGCGCTCGTGGTCGTGCCGCGGGCGGCCATCGCCTCGCACGGGGTGCCGTGGGTCAGCACCGACTACGGGTGCTGGCCGCTGGTCGTCCTGGCCGCGACTGGTGTCGCGCTGACCTGGTCCAGCGGATCGCGGGGCGGCCGCGAGCTGGCGGCGATGGCCCTGGCCTCCCCGCCGCTGCTCGCCCACGCCTACACGGTGGCGTGGGGTGAGGCGGCTGTCGTCGCGTGCCTGGCGGCCGCGTTGCCGGCCACTGCGGTGGCCGCCGGGCTCGCCGGCCGCCTGAGGCGAAGCGGTCGCATCCTCCGCTGAACGGCCTGCCGCGGCTACTGAACTTGATGGGGTGATGTCGGAGCTGGTTTCTTCGCAATGGCTGGGGCTCTGGCTCACCTTCCGCCCGGGAACAGGTGCTTCAGGCCGCAAGAGGGGCCCCCCCCCCCCCACGGCGGGGGCCACGTTCCCGCCCAGGTGAGCCCCGGGTGGCTCAGCGTGTGGGTCGGGGGGGTGCTGGCCCCCCGCGCCCGCCGGGCCCCTGGTGCTCCGGCCCCCCGCGGCCCCCCCCCCCACCCCGGGGCGGGCCCCTCTTCGCATCCTCGTTCAGCCTGGCTGCGAGCTGCTTGACGTCGGGTGCGAGGTGCCCGGCCTACGGGTCGGATCGACGTCGGCCGGGATGCGCGGTGCGTCGAGCGGATGGTCGCCGTACGGGTCGGGCGAGCGGGTCAGCTCTTCTCGTCGTCGGCCCAGGTGATGTCCATCTGGTCGATGAAGTAGCGGCCGTCGAAGCAGAGGAAGACCTTGGACGTGGTGTCGTTGTCCGCGATCCAGGTCTTGTTCCACTGCACGACGGTGCCGGCGCCGTCGCGCTTGGGGAAGTAGAGGCCCTCGCGGCGTTCGGGCTGGTTGTAGAAGGCGTGCCCGTTGGGCAGCCGGTACGGCGTCCGGAAGATGGCGTCGTGGCCGCCGATGCGGTCGAAGAGCGCGGCGGGGAAGTTGGTGCGGGCGACGAGCTTCGGCGGAACGTAGTGGACGTCGACCTCCGCGGAGTCCACGTAGCGGGCGGGTTCCCCCGGCAGCCGGTGGAAGGCCCTGCGCACGGCGCCCGCGGTGTCGTAGCTGTCCGTGAAGGTCACGAGACTTCCCTCCCGCCCCTCCTTGTACCAGTCGCCCTGGGAGTACTGGTCGAAGTCGAAGGTGCCGATGCGGGTGCCCGGGGCGAGGAGCTCGCCGGGGACCTCCCGGAAGCTGGTCTCGTCGAAGATCTGCTCGATGGTTCGCACGTGCTTCTCGAAGCGGCGGGCCGGCACCCGGACCCGTCCCGTCCCCACCGGGAGGTCGGTGGCCTTCGGCGCCGGAGCGGGAGCGGGCTTGGGCGGCGGGACGGGCGCGGGCGCCCAGGCGGTGCAGGACCGGTCCTCGGCCCCGGCGCCCTTCTCCAGGATCAGCGGTCCGCCCGGCCGTTCGGCGGCCGGGTCGGCCAGGCC
The DNA here is from genome assembly GCF_042732255.1 of Kitasatospora sp. NPDC059803. Lineage (NCBI taxonomy): Bacteria > Bacillati > Actinomycetota > Actinomycetes > Kitasatosporales > Streptomycetaceae > Kitasatospora > Kitasatospora sp. NPDC059803. The sequence continues at coordinate 12,294 of NZ_JBHWIJ010000248.1, forward strand.
GAGGAGGCAGTTGGAGGAGTCGTGGAGGGCCATCAGCCGACCGGTGTCGCGCTGGACGAAGGCCCGCCACGCCTGCCGCCAGTACGAGGAATCGCTGCCGGTGTCAGGGAACTTGGGCCGCAGGGTGACCGTGGCACCCCGGCTCGACTCCTCGGCGGTCAGGTAGAGGCCGGTGGCGACGTGCCGGATCCGGTGGTTGATCACCCGGAACCGCTCGGCCACCCACTGCTCGCCGTCACCACCGGTCTCCGGCCCGAGCACCACGGCGGTGCCCTCCGGGCTCCCCGCCGGGGCACCCGCCACCAGGCCGGGAATGCGGTGCAGGCGCAATGCGAAGGTCTCGGTGGGCCAGTCGACCAGCATCGTGAACAGCCTCTCGGTAGTCGAATATGACATGACGTCACAACATGATCACCTGATCGGGTGGGGATGCGCCATGGCGTACGGCACACCGTGGGCGCCGCACCGGGACGCTGTGCTCCGGCATCCGCCGAAGGCCACCCGCCGAAGGGCGCCGGCGGGTCGGGGCCCGGCAGCTGCCCGGCTGGGACCGGGCTGAACGCGCGCTGCCGGCGCTGGTGGCCGAGCGCCGCATGAGCAACGCTGGTGATGCGCGGTGAGAGGGTCCCGGACGACGGCCGTCGGCCGGGCGGCGATCGGCGGAGGCGCCGCGCCGGGCCGCGGCGGAAGGGGAGTACGTCAAGGTGCGGTAGTCGTCACGGACGGCACACCGCACCGGGTGTGGGGGGGGGGGGGCGGCGGGCGCCCGCCCCCGCGCCCCGCCCCGGCGCCGGCGGGCGGGGCGCGCGGCCCGGCGCGCGGCGCGGGGC
>NZ_JBHWIJ010000249.1:0-318 GCF_042732255.1 Kitasatospora sp. NPDC059803
CCGGCGGCGACGCCACGCCCCCGGGCGGCAACGCTCACGCCGCCGCCTCGGTGAAGCCAGGCGGGGCCGCGCTGCCGCACCCGGTTTCCGAGACCTCCGTTGCTGCCCGAGAGCCACGAGGAGGTGTGCTCGTGCCTCGGGGTCGAGGACAGGCCCGAAGGATGGGCTCTGTGGAACACCTGGGGTTCCCCCTTCGGGGTGCGGAAGTCGGGGCTCGGCGGGCAGCCGTGACACCACATGCCGGGGGGGGGGGCGGGCCCGCGGGGGGCGGGGGGGGGCCGGGGGGGCGCGGGGTAGGGGTATAATAAACTAGATAAT
>NZ_JBHWIJ010000249.1:328-7389 GCF_042732255.1 Kitasatospora sp. NPDC059803
TTGGGGGTGGGGATGTGGGGGCTGGGGGGCCCGCGGGGACACCACCGGCGGGCGCCGGCCCGCCCCTGGAGGGCATGGCCGGCGCCGGTGGACCGGAATTGAGCGAATTCACGTCACAGAAAATTCGACGGCGATCAAAGCGCTGCGGGGACTTACGGTGATGCGGCCGGGTGAATTTCCGTTCGGGTCCCGCTCCGCCGGTTCGTCAGAGGATTTGGATGGAGTTGACCCTCGGCGGGCGGTTCGGGTACGTGATGTCGGTCCAGCGGTTGACCCTCACCGAGTCGCCGTTGGCGTCGGAGTAGACCAGGTCGTTGTTCCCCGTGGAGATCCGGTCGATCCACCACCCGCCGAAGCCGATCGTCCCCCCGTTCGCGTAGCAGTCGACGCTGTCACGGCCGTCGAGGTGCGACCAGATCTTCAGGAAGTCATTGCGGCTCCCGTCACACTGGACGTGGTCGATGGCGAAGGCGTTGCCGGACGGCACGGCCACGGTGAGCGTGGCCGCCGCGGCGAAGGCCATCGCCATCGAGCTCACGACCTTCTTCGCTTTCGAGATCATGGATTCTCCTCAGCCGGATGAAATTTCGAATCGGAGTCCGCTTCGCAACGAGTTTCGGTTGCGTCGTGCTCGATCAGTATCCAGACCGACTTTGTGAGGGTCAATCGAACAAGCCTCGACCTTACTTGTTCTCGGTCATTTCGATCCGGACTTTCGGCGAGGCGTGGGGTGTGTTGTTCTGGTGTGTCACGAGTGGTTCCGGGGCCGGGCGGACGGGCCGTCGACCGAGATCGCCTACCGGCTGCTCTGACGTGGGGTGATGGTCTCACTGCCGACCGCGCGCGACAGGTGTTGGGGGCACCTGGCTGGGAGAGGGGGGTGGGGCTGGCGAGTTCGCGCATGACGTGTCGGGTGTTGCCGGGTGAGGGCGGGGTGGCGTCCTCACGCCCCCGGCCGACCGCCGGAGCGTGAGGATGAACCGGCCGGGCGGTGAGGTGGCCGAACTCGCTGAGGGTTGTCCCGCAGCCAAGGCACGCAGCGACTCCGTGCCCGTCGAACGCGCGGGTCAGCGGGTGCGGCCGCGGGGCTTGAGGGGGGTGCCGGGGAGCTCCGGGGCGGGGAGGCGGTTGCCCGGGTAGCCCCGGACGGCGCCGCAGCGGTCGGTGGCGGCCTGCCACTCGTCGCGGGCCTGGCCGATGTCCTCGTGGGACTGCCCGATACGTCGCCGCCGGTCATCTCCATGGCCGCAGAGACGGGACCACCGGCAGCGTCGAGGATCCGGTCGCCGGCGGGGCGCTCCATCTTCGAGGGTGCGGACGCAGCGGATCCGGGCTTCCTCAAGGGCGCGGGCCCCCGACTCCACCATGCGCGCGGCCGTCCACCTGGAGTGCGAACGTGGCGCCGAGGCATACATCCGTGCGCTGCTTCTGCAGGCCCTCAGTGCGTCGGGCCTCGCACCGACCGGGCTGCGTGCCCGGCGTGAGCGCGGCGAGGTCACCAGCCTGCGGGCCACGGTCGCCGTCAACGGCGACGTCGCCCAAGCACTGGAGCCGGTCATCTCGCGCCTCTGCCTGGAGCCGGGCGTCAGCGACCTGCACTGGCACCTGGAGGAGGGCGACACGAAGCACCAGGCCCTGGCCTGACCACGCGTCAGTGGCGCGTCAAGGACCCGACGCCTCCCCGGGTGCCTGGCAGACTGATCGGAAGGAGAGGTGATCCGAATGAGAGCGGTGCCCCGCCCGCGAACCGGTGAGGGCGCGGTGGTGCTGGGTGTGATCGCCCTGCTCCTGCTGGAGGTCGTCGCGCTGGTGGTGCTGCCGGCCCGCGACCGGCCGGTGGTCGGCGGCGCGCTGTTCGGTGCCGGCGTCGCGGGCCTTGCCGTGGCCGGCGTGCTGTGGCAGCGGCTGCGCAGACGACGCCACCCTGTTGTGCCGCAGGCGGAGGCGGACCAGGATTCGTGGTTCAGCGCCCACAGCCTGGAGGGCTTCCCGATGGAGGCGGTCCGGCCGCTGCTGCTGGGCGCGCACGCGCCCAGCCTCAATACGCTCTACACCGCGTGGGTGTTCGCCACCCACGGCCACGACGCCGGCTGGATCGCGCGCCACCTGAGCCTTCCCGCCGGCGTGGTCCGCCTGCTCGCCGACGCACGGCCCGCCGGAAGGACTGAGGCACGCACCCCGCCTACAGGGCGTCCTGCGCGCCGGGGTCCAGAGTGAGTTCGCCGTCGCCGGAGTCGTAGTCGAACAGCTCGGCGTAGCGGCCCCAGTCGATGGCGGTGTCCAGCTGGCGGCGCGCGTCCTCGGCGGAGAAACCGCGCCGCAGCAGGTCGAGGAACAACCCTTCGCGCAGGGTGTGACCGTCGGTGGCGGCCAGGGCCTGGACGATGGCCCGCACGAGCGGGGCGCGGCTGGCGGCGTGGTGGGCGAAGAGCTGCTTGCTGGTGAGGATGTCGGCGGCGGCGAACTCGCGGCCGGCGTCGGTGACGCGGATGCGGGGGCCCTCCGTGCGCGCGAGGTCGAGCAGCCCGGCGGCGTCGACCAGGGGCAGGAGGTCGTCGATCTCGAAGTTGAGTTCGTCGGCGATCTCCGCCAGGCCGTCCTCGCCGCCGCGGGCGACGAGGATCTCCAGCAGGCCCGCCAGCCCGCCGACGCTGACCTCCGGCAGCGGCGTGCTGGTCGGGGTCGGGGCGGGCCGCTCGGCACCACCGGTCGTCGCAGGCTCTACCGCGGCGACGGCAGCATCCTCCCGGCCGGTGAGGATGCCGTAGACGGTGTCGACGATGGATTCGAAGTGCGGGTCCTGGCGGTTGCGGGGGCGGGGCAGGTCGACGCGCAGTTCGGCCTGGATGCGGCCGGGGTTGGCGGCCAGCACCAGGATGCGGTCGGCCAGCAGGACGGCTTCCTCGATGTTGTGGGTGACGATCAGGATCGACTTGACCGGCGCCTCATGCCCTTCCCACAGGCCGACCAGCTCGTTGCGCAGGTTCTCGGCGGTCAGCACGTCCAGAGCGGAGAACGGCTCGTCCATCAGCAGCGCGTCCGGTTCGACGACCAGGGCGCGGGCGAAGCCGACGCGCTGGCGCATGCCACCGGACAGTTCCTTGGGGTAGGCGGACTCGAAGCCGTCCAGACCGATCAGGTCGATCGCCTTCAGCGCCCGCTCGCGCCGCTCCTGTTCACCGACGCCCTGGGCGTGCAGGCCCAGTTCGACGTTCTGCTGCACGGTGAGCCAGGGCAGCAGGGCGAAGGACTGGAAGACCATCGACACACCCGGGTTGGCACCGGTCAGCGGCTCGCCCCGGTAGGCGACGGTGCCCGAGGACGGGGCGATCAGCCCGGCGATGCACCGCAGCAGGGTCGACTTGCCGGAGCCGGACTTGCCCAGCAGCGCGACGATCTCGCCCTCCGCCAGGTGGAAGCCGATGTCGTCCAGGACCGGCAGCTCCCGGCCGTCGGGGGTGGTGAACGTCTTGGTCACCCGCTCGGCCCGCACGATCGTGGCGCCGGTCGGGCGGGGGCCGGGGGTGCGCGGGTGGTCGGTGGTCACGGGTCCTGCCTCGCTCGCTGGTACGAAAGGTCAGAGGGAGTAGCGGGTCTCGGCGATGCGGTAGAGGCGGCGCCAGAACAGCCGGTTGAGGGCGACGACGTACAGGCTCATCACCACGATGCCGACCAGGATCTTCGGGAAGTCCCCGGTGGCGGTGGCCTGGGTGATGTAGGAGCCGAGGCCGGTGGCGGTCAGCGTGTGGGAGCCGTAGGTCACGACCTCCGCGACGATGGAAGCGTTCCACGCTCCGCCGGCCGCCGTGATCCCGCCGGTGACGTAGGAGGGGAAGATCGCGGGCAGGATGAAGGTGCGCCACTTCAGTCTCCCGCCGACGTGGAAGGTGGTCATCGCCTCGCGCAGGTCGGTGGGGATGGCCGAGGCGCCGGCGATCACGTTGAACAGGATGTACCACTGCGCGCCCAGCGCCATCAGCAGAATCGCGCCGACGTTCAGCGAGATGCCCAGCGCGACGAAGGCGGCGGTGGCGAACGGGAAGACGAAGTTCGCCGGGAAGCTCGCCAGGACCTGCACCACGGGCTGGGCGAAGCGGGTCACCCGCGGGTTCATGCCGATCCACACGCCGATCGGCACCCACACCACCGTCGCGAACGCGATCAGGATGATGACCCGGCTGAAGGTCGCCGCTCCCAGGGCCAGCGCGTGTCCGAACTCCGCGAGCCCCACCGTGGATCTGACGTAGGCGAACGCCTTCCAGGCCCCGAAGAGCACCAGCACGCTGACCGCACCGGCGAAGAACACGTCCCCCGTCCGCTCGCGCGCCGCCGACCCGCCGATCGGGTGCTCGGCCAGCCCGAACGGCCGGCTCGCCCGGTCCAGCACGCGGCCGATCGGCAGCAACGGGCGCCCGAGCCGTTCGGGGACGCTTGAGCGGCGCAACAGGTCGAGCACCAGACTGCGGGGGCGCTCGGCGGCTTCCGACTCCTCCACCCGGAACCGTTCCGACCAGGCGACCATGGGCCGCCAGAACAGCACGTTCACGCCCATCACCATGACCACCATCACGGCGATCGCGATGCCGACCTGGCCCAGGTCGCCGGCGGCGATGGCCGCTGCGGCGTATGACCCCATGCCGGGCAGCGCGTAGCGGTGGTTGAGGACGCTGATGGTCTCGGAGGCGGCGAGGAAGAACCAGGCGCCGCCGAAGCTCATCATGCCGTTCCACACCAGCGGGATCATCCCGGAGGGCACGTCGAGCTGCCAGAACCGCTGCCACTTCGTCAGCCGCATCACCCGCGCGGCCTCGTCCAGCTCCTTGGGCTGGGAGACGAGGGAGTAGTAGAAGGCGAAGGTCATGTTCCAGGCCATCGCGGTGAAGATCGCGAAGATCGAGGCGCACTCCAGGCCCAGGATCGAGCCGGGGAACAGGGCGATGAACGCGGTCACCGTCACCGACAGGAAGCCCAGCACCGGCACGGACTGCAGGATGTCCAGCACTGGCAGCAGCATTTTGTCCGCCCGCCGAAGCCGTGCCGCGGCGGTGGCGTACACGAAGGTGAACACCACCGACGCCACCAGCGCCGCGAACATCCGCACCAGCGAGCGCACCGCGTAGTACGGCAGGTTCGCCGGGTCCGTCGACACCGTGTCAGGAGCCGTGCTGGGCAGGAACGGCGCGTTCAGTGACGGGGCGAGCCGCAGCAGGCCGTACAGGAACGCGACCAGTGCCACGACCACCAGCACGTCCACCCACCGGAATGCCGGCCGCCGCCACACCCCCCGCGAGGGGAACCCGCCCGGACCCGCCACCTGGCCTCCCGTGTCACCGTCGGCTCGCTGCCTCGGCCAGGAAACCATGCCCGGGAAACCCCGGACGGGTCCCCGCCGAGCGACACGCGAACACTCACCGACAGAAGATCCAGAGCAGCCGAGGCGTTCCTCACCCGGGGCCCGGGATGCCGAAGTGCAGATGTGAGCCGTCAGCGTAGGTCACGGCCTTTGGCAGCAGGTAGTTCGCTATCCGTGGAGCCACGCTGGCCTGGATCGTCAGCCGGTGTGGCGCGGGCATGATCCACTCGACATACCCGGCGAGACCACGGAAAGACCTCCCGCCGCGGTGGTCCCACGGATGAGAGCGACTGGGGCTGAACAGCAGGTCTCACAAGAGAGCTTGGAAGTTCTCCTGGCCGGCGTCTCTGGTATCCAACTCGATCCGTCCGTTGACCGTGGCCGCCCGCAGCACATCACGGGGCACGGACAGCAGATTCTCGTACTGCTTGAGGCGCGCACGGTCGTTGACATGCGGCATTGAAGATCCTCGCTGGCGACAGCCCGGACTGCGCCGCGAAGTGAGACTGTCGTCTGCTGGCACGGCGAATCGCGAGGAGGTTGGGCATCCCACCCGCCGGCTCACGGGCACATTTCGTCCGGGCGAACGGCCAGCCGTGGACCACCCGAACAGGGTGATGCCGTGCACCCGGCGGGCGCGGTTCGATGTGCGCGGGGCTGGTGTAGGCGGCGTCGACTACGTGCTCGGCCGGGGTGAGGCTGATCGCGGCCAGGTCGTTGTGGATCACGGGGGTGAGTTCGCCGTCCTGGACCGGGGCGATCGTGGTGGCCACGTGCACGACCACCTCCGGCAGCTCTGACGTGCACGTCTCGGTGAAATGGGTGCGGTAGCCGGACCGGGCGGTGTCTCGTTTGACGCAGTAGTGCGCGTCTGTGTCGTACGGGGAGTCGAACCGCAGCGAGGCGGGCGGCAGGGCGTGGCCGTCGCGCCAGCACAGCCGCCCGCGGGCGTCCCAGACGTAGTGGTGGACCCAGACCCGGCGCAGGATCTCTACCTGCGCCAACGCCTTCAGCCGGGGCGGGGCGTCGGCGCTCCAGGCTGCGGTGAGGATCCTCTGCCCGTCCCGGCCGAAGGTCCCGGCCAGAGTGGTGACCCCGGCCTTCCCACCAGGGACCCTGCCGATCTCGACCTTGCGACCGTAGCGCTTGTCCCACTCCGGCTCGATCAGCGGCAGCAGCCAGTCTGGGGCCGCCTGGGCGAGCTATTCGAGTGCGGCCCGCAAGCTCTCGCCCACCAGTTCCAGCCGGCTGAGCGTACGCACACCCGCGAGCACGTGGGCGGCGTCGGCCGGCCTTCAGTAGCCCGGCCTCCACGAGCCGACGCAGCATCACCCGCAGCAGCCGGTCTGCCGCGTCGCCCTCGGCCAGCCGGGCCCGGAACTCGCACAGCACAGAGTGGTCGAACCCGGGATCGTCCAGGTCCAGGCCCAAGGCGTACTTCCAGTCGATCCTGGTGCGGACCGCGTTCGCGGCCGCGCGGTCCGACAGGTTCTCCGCGAACTGCAGCGCCGACACCAGCGCCAACTGCCCGGGTGACAACCCCGGACGACCGGCTTCGGATACAGGTCGGCGAACTCCCCGTCCTCGAACGCCACATCCAGCCGGTCCCGTATCAGCATCGCCGGGGGGGGGGGGGGGGCGGGGCGCCCCCCCCCCCCCCCCCAACCCCCCCCCCCACGCCGCGCCGCGACGCGCGCGCCGCGCGGCC
>NZ_JBHWIJ010000249.1:7399-13100 GCF_042732255.1 Kitasatospora sp. NPDC059803
CACACGCGCTTTCTTCCCCCGCTCGCCCACCCCCCCCCCCCCACCCCCCACCACCACGCCTGCGATAACCACAGGCGCGGGCGCCCCTTCCCGCCCCCCCGCCCACGCCGTCACCACCGTTCGCCACGGAAAGGGCCAGGAGTTCCCGGCCGTCGCGCTGACCCTTCCGGCGAGGATGCGCAAGGACGCTACCGGCCGGACGGTCCTCGACGATTGGGAGTTCGGGTTCCAGACCGAAGCCAGGCGCGCTCTCCACGTCGGGGCGTCCCGAGCGCAGGCGCTCCTGATGCTGGTGGCCCCGGTCGGCCACACGGAGCGGGTGACGAAGCTGCTGTCGAGGGACGCCGTCCCTTACCAGGTCCGCCCAGCGGTAACTGGGGGGTAGCCGCACTGCATCCTCGCCCGGTCTGGGCAGGCAGGGCCCACCGCAGCGTTTCGCGAGTCGGGCTCGGTCTTGTCGACTCGCTCCCTGGCGACGTCGGAACGCCTGCTTGGCTTGCTCGGAGATGGGGCCGGAGGGTTGGGCATGTCGGACAGATTGATTCCGTCCCGCAGTCCGGTCTTTGGCAGTCTTCGTCCTTCCTGGCTTCCGCCCGCGCCACCGCCTGCGGTGCCAGTCTGACCGTCCTCGGACGTGTCGGGCAGGTGTCCAATTCAGCTGACGATGCATCGGACAAGTCGGCAGCGGGTCAGCATCGGTCCGGGCAGACGCTGTTACGGATGGTCGAACTCTGTGATGCGCCAGCTTCGGGAGTGCGTGCCGACGGGGCCTGGCCGAGAGCTCTCGTGAGGGTGCCGAGAGTGCTGCAGGTGGGGAGTGCGGCAGTCGGGCTGCCGCACTCCGCGCCCGTCGAATGCGCAGGTCAGCGAATGCGTCCGCGCGGCTTGAGGGGGATTCCCGGGAGCTCCGGGGCGGGGAGACGGTCGCCCGGGTAGCCCTGGACCTCGCAGAAGCGGTCGGTGGCGATCGTCGGCGGCACCGGGAACTACCGGACCATCACCGGAGACGGCACCTTGGAGTACACCACTTCCGATGAAACCATCATCGTTCTGAACTACAGCGTTCAGTAGGGCGCCGGGAGTTGAACCGCGAGTCGAGCTTGTCGTGTGACCTCGCAGGTCACCGGACCTGCTGATCTGCTGGCGGGCCGTCGCCCCTTCCGGTCGCCATCGCCCGTAGGGCGTCGACGGCGAGGCGGGCGGTGGTGCCGATGGCGGCGTCGGCGGCGGGGAGGGTGATGGTGGTGGCGGCGGCGCGGGTGAAGATGGCGAGGGCGTAGCGGCCGCCGTCGGGGTATTCGACGACGCCGACCTCGTGGCGCAGGGTCGGGAGGGTGCCGGTCTTGCCGTGGACGCGGACGTCGTCGTAGGGGAAGCCGGAGGCGAGGCGGTGCGGCCAGACCTGGAGGCCGAGCAGGCGGCGGAGGGCGGCGCCGTGTTCGCCGGGGCAGGCGTCGCCGTGCCAGAGGGCGGCGAGCAGGGTGGTCATGTCGCGGGCGGTGCTGCGGTTGGTGAAGGTGGGGTCGAGGACTCTGAGGCGGGCGACGACGGCGGGGTCGACGGGGGAGTCCCGGCCGGTGTCCTCGGCGAGGGCGGCGATGAGGTCGCGGAGCTTGTGGACGGCGACGGTGCGGGTCAGGCCGAGGTCGGCCATGGTGCGGTTGACGGTGTCGAGGCCGATCTCGTCCCAGAGGACGTCGGCGGCGGCGTTGTCGCTGACGGCGACGGTCAGGTAGGCGAGGTCGCGCAGGGAGAGCCGGGCGGCGTCGAGCATGGCGGCCAGGCCGGTGCCTCCGGAGGTGCGGCCGGCGGCGGGGACGTCCACCTGTCGGGTGAGGTCGATCCGTCCGGCGGCGGCCTCGCGGAAGAGCGTGACCAGGAGGCAGAGCTTGTGAACGCTGGAGGTGCTGACCGGGGTGTCGGCGTCGAGGGCGATCTCGGTGCCGGTGTCGAGGTCGCGGACGTGCAGCCGGCCGCTGACGCCGGCGTCGGCGAAGGCGGCGGCGATGCGGGCGCGCGCGGTGCGGGCGCCGGCGGGGCGGTCGCCGGATGCGCGGTTGCCGAAGGCGCGGTCGCTGGTCACAGCGGGAACTCCATTGCGGGCCGGGGGAAGAGCGGGGGGTTGGGCGGCTGGGGCAGGAGGCCGCCGTGTTCGGTCAGCGCCTCGTGGGCGGCCTCGGCGAACAGCCGGACGGCGGGCCCGCCGCTCCCGGTCGGCCAGGCCGTGGAGGTGCGCCAGGCCAGCGGGGTGCCGGTCAGCGGACGCCAGACTGTACCCGGTGGCGGCGCGGTGCGTGGCGCCAGGGCGACGGCGCTGCCGGTGAGCACGAGTGCGCCCGCGACATCCGGGCCGGGCGGGTCGACGACGGCCTCGGGAGTGCAGCCGTGCCGGGTCAGGGTGGTGAGCATCTCGTCGTACAGCGCGGGGGCGGTGGCGCGGGGGAAGAACACCAGGCGCCGGCCGGTCAGTTCGGCCACCGCCAGCTCCGGGCGGTCGGCGTCCGGGCTCCCGGCGGGGCGCAAGAACCCCAGGCCCGGGTGCGCGCGCCGCCCCGACCCCCCCCCCGGCGGCCGCCCCGGGGGCGGCCGCGCCCCCGTCGGGGGCGGCGCCGGCGCGGGGGGGGGCCCCGGCCCCGGCGCGCAGGCCGAGCGGCGGCGGCTGCTGGCCGGACTGTTCGCCCGGGCGACCGAGGTCGAGCAGGCGTTCCTGCGCGCGGTGCTGGTCGGGGAGCTGCGCCAGGGCGCGCTCGACGCGCTGGTCGGCGACGCCGTCGCCCAGGCCGCCGGGGTGCCCGCGGCGGCGGTGCGCCGGGCGCTGATGTTCCGCGGCTCCGCCCGGGCGGTGGCGGAGGCGGCGCTGACCGGCGGGGCGCCCGCGCTGGCCGCGTTCCGGCTGGAAGTGGGCCGGGCGGTGCGGCCGATGCTGGCCGCCTCCGCGCCCGACGTGGCCTCGGCGCTGGAGCGCACCGGCCCGGCCGCGCTGGAGTGGAAGCTGGACGGCGTCCGGGTGCAGGTGCACCGGGACGGCGCGGAGGTCGCGGTGTTCACCCGCGGCCTGGACGACATCACCGCGCGCGTCCCCGAGGTGGCCGAGGCGGCGCTCGCGCTGCCGCTGCGCTCGGCGGTGCTGGACGGCGAGGCGATCGCGCTCGGGCCCGACGGGCGGCCGCGCCCGTTCCAGGAGACCGCCGCGCGCACCGCCTCCCGGCGGGATCCGGAGCGGCTGCGCGCCGAAGTCCCGCTCAGCGCCTTCTTCTTCGACCTGCTGCACCGGGACGGCGAGGACCTGGTGGACCGCCCCGGCCGGGAGCGGTGGGCGGCGCTGGACGGGGCGGTGCCGGAGGGCCTGCGGGTGCCCCGCACCGAGACCGGGGACGGCGAGCGGGCACTGGCGTTCTTCCGCGAGACCCTGGCACGCGGTCACGAGGGCGTCCTGGTCAAGGACCCGACGGCCGGGTATGCGGCCGGGCGGCGCGGTGCTGGCTGGATAAAAGTGAAGCCCCGGCACACGCTGGACCTGGTGGTGCTGGCCGCCGAGTGGGGCAGCGGCCGGCGGCGCGGCCTCCTCAGCAATCTGCACCTGGGCGCCCGGGCGGCGGGCGAGCCCGGGCTTGGCCCGTGGGTGATGCTCGGCAAGACCTTCAAGGGCCTCACCGACGAGACGCTCGCCTGGCAGACCGCCGAACTCCTCGCCCGCGAGAGCGGGCGGGACGACTGGACGGTGCGGGTCCGGCCGGAACTGGTCGTCGAGATCGCCTTCGACGGTCTCCAGCGCAGCCCCCGCTACCCGGCAGGGCTGGCCCTGCGGTTCGCCCGGGTGGTGCGCTACCGGCCGGACAAGGGCGCGGCCGAGGCCGACACCGTCGCCACCGTCCGGGAGATCGCCGCCGCCGAGGGGCTGTGAGCCGCCCTTTGGCGGAGTAACGTCAATTTCAAACCCCTTTGCGGCGGCGCTGGACCGGCTCCGAACCGAATCGGCCATTCTGGACGATCCCCGCATCGCCCCTCCGTGGACGCAAGGGTGGCGGTTAGGTTGGCAATGACAACGAGAGGCGGCCGCCGGACGCCCGGCGCCGCACTGGCGAGAGGTGCTCGACCATGAAGGTGAGCGTCGACCGGGACCGCTGCTGCAGCTCCGGGATGTGCGTCCTGAACGCTCCGGAGATCTTCGACCAGGACGAGCAGGACAGTCTGGTGGTCCTCCGTCAGACCGAGTTCAAGCCCCCGCAGTTCGCCGTGCTGAGGCTCGCCGCCGAGCTCTGCCCGGGCGGCGCGATCACCGTCACCGAGGAGGACTCCGCCGAGGACGCCGGCTGACGCCCCCCACCGGCTCCCGACGGCCCCCTGCCCGCGCCGACCCCGGCCCGGCCACCGTGACGACCGCCGCTCCCGGCCGCCGTCGCGCGAACCGTCGACCCCGGCGCCACCCCACCCACCCGAGGACATTTGCGACGCAAGGAGACCCCACCTTGACGAGCACACCCACCGCCCGGACCTTCCCGATGCCGGCCCCGCGCGACGCCGGCTGCCCGTTCAGCCCGCCGCCCGCCTACACCGAGGCCGCCGCGACGGCGCCCATCACCCGCGCCGCCCTGCCCGACGGCGAGTCCTGCTGGCTGGCCACCGGCTACGCCGAGGTCCGCACCATCCTGTCCGACCGCCGGTTCAGCGCGGACGCCCGCCACCCGGGGTTCCCGATGCTGGTGCCCGGCCGCCGGGAGGCCCTCCTCGCCAACCCGAGCTTCCTGCGGCTCGACGACCCCGAGCACGCCCGGCAGCGCCGGATGGTCACCGGCGACTTCCTGGTCAAGCGGGTCGAGGCGATGCGCCCCGGCATCCAGCAGATCGTCGACGAGGCGCTCGACCGGATGACCGACGGCCGGACCGAGGCCGACCTGGTCGCCGACTTCGCGCTGCCCGTCCCCTCGCTGGTGATCTGCCTGCTGCTCGGCGTCCCGTACGAGGACCGGGACCGCTTCCAGGGCCTCAGCCGGACCCTACTCAACAAGCACAGCTCGGCCGAGGAGGTCCAGGCCGCCTCGGACGAACTGCGCGAGTACCTGGGTGGTCTGGCCGCCCGCAAGCGGGAGGAGCCGGGCAGCGACATACTCAGCCGGCTCGCCGTCCGGGACGACCTCACGCCGGACGAGGTCGCCACGACCGGCATCCTGCTGCTGATAGCCGGGCACGAGACGACCGCGAACATGATCTCGCTCTCCACCGCCCTGCTCCTCGACCAGCCCGAGCAGATCGCCAGGCTGGCCGACCCGGCCGCGCTGCCCGGCGCCGTCGAGGAACTGCTGCGCCACCTGACCATCGTGGACCACGGGCTGCCCCGGGTCGCCTTGGAGGACGTCGAGCTGGGCGGCACCGTGATCAAGGCCGGGGAGGGCGTGATCGCGCTGATCTCCACCGCCAACCAGGACGAGGAGATGTTCGGCGGCGCCGACCTGCGGCCGGCCGACGAGCTCGACCTCGACCGGGACGCCCGGCGGCACATGGCCTTCGGCTTCGGCGTGCACCAGTGCCTCGGGCAGCCGCTCGCCCGCGCCGAGCTCCAGATCGCCCTGGCCACCCTGTTCCGGCGGCTGCCCGGCCTGCGGCCGGCGGCCACCGGGGAGGGCCGGAAGTTCACCCACCGGGGGGGGGTCTACCCGATTCGGTGGGGGGCGGCGGCCCCCGGGGGGCGGCGGGGCGCGGA
>NZ_JBHWIJ010000250.1:0-2602 GCF_042732255.1 Kitasatospora sp. NPDC059803
GGTCTCCCTAGGAGGCCGACGAGGAGGAGCCCCCGCCCGGGGCCCCCCCGGGACAACGCTGTCGGGGCTACTGCACACCTGGTCCGGACGCCCCTTCGGCGTGTTGAGGGAGGACTCTAGAGCGCGACGCCCAGCAGGGCGTCCACGGTGCGGCTGACCAGGCCGGGCGCACCCATGTCGGTGCCGCCCCCGGCCTCCTGCCGCTCGGCCCAGCGGTCGACGGCGGCCAGTGCGGCGGGCGCGTCCAGGTCGTCCGCGAGCGCCGTACGGACCTCGTCGAGCAGCTGCTCGGCGGCCGGGCCGTCCGGCCGGGAGACCACGGCCCGCCAGCGGGCGAGGCGCTCGACGGCCTCGTCCAGGGTCGCCTTGGTCCACTCCCAGTCCTCGCGGTAGTGGTGCGCGAGCAGCGCCAGGCGGATCGCCGCCGGGTCGACGCCCTCGCGGCGCAGCGCCGAGACGAAGACCAGGTTGCCGCGGGACTTGGACATCTTGTGGCCGTCCAGGCCGACCATGCCGGCGTGCACGTACGCCTTGGCGTACGGGTGGGCGCCGGTGGCGACCTGGGCGTGCGAGGCGCCCATCTCGTGGTGCGGGAAGGAGAGGTCGCTGCCGCCGCCCTGGATGTCGAAGGACATGCCGAGGTACTGCAGCGCGATGGCGACGCACTCGATGTGCCAGCCGGGGCGGCCGTGGCCGAGTTCGGTCTCCCAGGCGGGCTCGCCCGGGCGGGCGGCGAGCCAGAGCAGGGCGTCCAGTGGGTGGCGCTTGCCCGGGCGGTCCGGGTCTCCGCCGCGCTCGGCGAAGACCGGGCGCATGGCCTCCTGGTCGAGGCCGGAGACCTGGCCGAAGCGGGGGTCGGACTCGACCGAGAAGTAGATGTCGCCGTCCACCTGGTAGGCGGCGCCGCTGGCGAGCAGCTTCTGGACCAGCGGGACGATCCACGGGATCGACTCGACGGCGCCGATGTAGTGGGCCGGCGGGAGCAGCCGCAGGGCGGTCATGTCCTCGCGGAACAGGGCCGTCTCGCGCTCGGCGAGGGCCACCCAGTCCTGACCGGTCTCGACCGCCCGGGCCAGCAGCGGGTCGTCCACGTCGGTGACGTTCTGGACGTACAGGACGTCGTGGCCGGCGTCCTTCCACACGCGCTGCACCAGGTCGAAGGCGTTGTAGGTGGCGGCGTGGCCCATGTGGGTCGCGTCGTAGGGGGTGATGCCGCAGACGTAGATCCGGGCAGTGCCGTCCTGCGGCACGACCTCGCGGACCGTGCCCGCTGCGGTGTCGAAGATACGGAGGGGGAGCCCCTGACCAGGCAGGGCGGGAACCTCGGAGGCGGGCCAGGCATGCATGGAACCGACTTTAACCTTGCGAACATTTGAAAGCCTAACCAGTACACAAGATCGACTGGATTCGCTTCCTGTCGTTGCCGGACCGCTTCCCGACTGATAAGGAGCGGACCTTGACGGGCCCGGCGTTGTTTCGGGCAGGAATGCGGCAGGCTTCGGGCGGGCGTTGGGCAGGCGTCGAGCAGGCGTTGGGCAGGCGTTGGGCAGGCTTTCGGACACGGTTGAGCGCCCGGTCGACCCTGCCGCCGACCGGGCGCCCGGCACCCCGGGGAACGCGGCCGGAGCCGCTACGACCGCTGCCAGAGGGCCGGCACGTTCGGCGGCTCCCAGCCCACCATGGCGGTGTGCGCCTGGAGGCAGAGGTAGGAGGCGCCGGAGTAGGTGACGCGGTCGCCCGCGTTGTAGGAGGCTCCCGGCTTCCAACTGCCGCTCGGGGGCGTGGGCGTTCCGGTGGGGGTTCCGGTCGGGGTGGCGGTGGGGGTCGGGCTCGGCGTGCCCGGGGTCTGCGGCACGTCCAGGACAAAGTCGTAACTGCCCTCACGGCCCGGGCCGTTCTGGCGGACGTTCATCAGCAGCCGGGCGTCGTAGATGGTGTCCGTGCTGTTGCGCGGCTCGCCGGGGAAGTAGAGCTGGGTGGTGAGCACCGGGCGGCCGGGCGCCTGGAGCTTGACGTGGAGGTGCCGGGTGCGGCCCGGGTAGAGGCCGGGGACGATCGTGTCCAGCTTGAAGGCGCCGTTCGCGTCGGTGAACTGGTGGCCGCGGAAGGTGAAGCCGGCGTTGTCGTAGGCGCCGTTGTCGTCGGCCTGCCAGAAGTCCAGCAGGACGCCGGAGATCGGTCGGCAGGCGCGGCCGAAGACGTAGCCGCTGACGGTCAGCCGGGTGCCGGGGCCGTCGTTGACCATGGAGCTGCGCAGTGGGGAGTTGGGCTTGAAGTAGGGGCCCTCGGTCTGCTCGATGGTGGGGTCGTCGCCGTCGTGGCACTCGGGGGTGAGGCCGAGGGGCCGGCCGGTGCCGGCCTGCTCACGGGCCAGCGCGACGCCGCCGCCGACCAGCAGCGGGGCGGCGCCGAGCGCGGCAGCGGCCTTCAGGACGGTCTTGCGACTGATCATGCCGTCGGGCGTGGGCATACGCCCTCTCCTTCGGGTGGGGGGTGGATGTGGGGGGGCGGGGGGGGGGCGGGGGGGGGGGGGGGTAGGGGGGTCAGGGCCGGCGCGCCCCGCGGGGCGGCCGCGCGCCCCCGGGGGGGCCGCCTCGCTCTT
>NZ_JBHWIJ010000250.1:2612-13087 GCF_042732255.1 Kitasatospora sp. NPDC059803
GCGCGGGACCGCGCCAGTCTGCGGGTGTTGGCGCGTCTCCTGGCGGGCGGGGGGGGGCACCCCCCCCCCCAGGGGGGGGGGGGGGGGTGGGGGGGGGCCGCCCCTGCCCTGGGTGGGGGCATGACAAGGGCCGAACCGGCCGCCCGTCCGCGCGCGCCGGACCGGCCACCGGTGGCCACCAGCAAAGTTACGGGCCGTCCGGGGCGGCCGCGATGGACGCGATCCGGGGATCGTGGTGATTTCCGTCGACCCGGGCCCGGAACTCCCCCGGCGTCATCCCGGTCTCCCGCCGGAAGAAGCGGCAGAAGTAGGCCGGGTCGGCGAAGCCCGCCTCCTTCGCCACCTGACGAATCGTCAAATCTGTGCACGCCAGCAGCCGCTTGGCCTCCAGGGTCTGCTGGCGGCGGATCAGTCCGCCCGGGGTGCGACCGGTGGCCTGCTTGACCAGGGTCTGCAAGTGGCCCGGCGAGACGCCGAGTTCCTGCGCACTGGACGCCACCGAGTGCCGCACCCCGCCCGGACCGGCGATCAACCGGGTGAAGGCTGAGGCCACTTCGGTCGGCCGGCCGGGCGGCGACGGCCGCTCCCCCGGCCGGGCGGCGCGCAGCGCCCGGACGATCAGGATGTGCAGACTGGCCCGCAGCACGCCCTGGTAGCCGGGCTGCCTGGAGCGGTACTCGTGTTCCATGTCGGCGAGCAACGCGCCGACCGGCCCGGCCTGTTCGCCGAGTCCGAGCGCGGGGCGGGTGGCCAGGGTGCGCAGCGCGGCAAGGTCCTGCGGGTTCCGGAGCAGGAAGTCCTCGTTGAACAGGACGACCTGGCCGGTGAGTTCGTCCGCGTCCGACCAGTAGTGCACCTGGCCGGGCGTGATCACGCACAACTGCGGTGGCGCCAGCGGCCGGTGGACCAGGTCCAGGACATGGGCGCCGCGGCCGCCGGTGACGTGGACGATCTCGTAGAACGAGTGCCGGTGCGGGAAGCCCGCCCGGGACAGCGGGCCGATCGTGTCGAAGCTCCCGATGGCGAACGGGAGCAGGTGCGGCAGCGGGACCTGGAGCCGGTGCAGCGGCAGGTCCGGCGTGGTACGGGGGGTGGGGGTGGTCCGTAACGCGTCCATCGGAGCAGTGTGCTGCCGGTTCGCGGACAGGTCCAGACCATCAGCCGGCCCGAACCGGTCCGCGGGATACGTCCTAGACCGGGGGCCAGGGGATCGAGGGCCAGTCCTCGGAGGGCAGCGGGTGCCGGCCGGTGCGGCGCAGCCTGGCCACCCGGGCGCGGGTCGCCTCCAGTTCGGCGGCGGTCAGGTGCGGGGCGAGGCGCGCGGCCAGCTCACCGTCCAGCCGCTCGGCGAGCCGGGTCAGCACCTCCAGCGCCTCGGCGGGCAGCGGCTCGCCGGCCCAGCCCCAGAGCAGGGTGCGCAGCTTGCCCTCGGTGTTGAAGGTGACGCCGTGGTCGATGCCGTAGACCCGGCCGTCGGCGGCCGGGATCAGGTGGCCGCCCTTGCGGTCGGCGTTGTTGAGCACCGCGTCCAGCACGGCGAGCCGGCGCAGCCGCTGGTCGTCGTGGTGCACCAGCAGCGCGGTGCGTCCCCCGCCGACCTCGGCCCGCACGATCGGCAGCCAGCCGTGCTCCGGGCCGCGCGGGTCCTGGAGGGCCAGCAGCGGCTCGGCCTGCGGATCCGGCTCGACCCACAGCTGCACCATCCCGGGCCCGTGCGGCCCGTCGCGCAGCACGGTCGGCGGCACCAGCGCCCAGCCGGTCGCGGCCGACACCTCGTACGCGGCGACCTCGCGGCCGGCCAGCGTGCCGTCCGGGAAGTCCCACAGCGGGCGCTCCCCGGCGACCGGCTTGTAGACGGCCTGCGCGCTCAGCGAACCGTGCGTGGCGGTGCAGTACAGCGCGGCGTTGGACGCCTCGGTGAGGCGCCCGTGCACCGTCAACTCGCCCTCGCGCAGCAGCTCCAGCGCAGTGGGCACGTCGGCGGCGAGGGCAGCGGCGGCCGCCGGGTCCGCCTGCGGCGGGGTCTCGGTGTTCAGCGCCGGTAGCCGTTCGCGCGCGGGCACAGGTGGCCCTCCGGGTCGAGCGGCAGGTTGCAGAACGGGCAGGGCTTGCGGCCGGCCGAGACCAGGTCCAGCGCCCGCTTGGCGAACACCCTGGCCATCGCGCCGGACAGCCGCACCCGCAGCATGTCCGGACCGTTGTCGTCGTCCTCGAAGACCGCCGCGGCGCTGTCCTCGTCCTCGCCGTCCTCCTCCGCCTCGATCAGCGCCTGCGCCTCGACCACCAGGCAGCCGTCCACGCTGTCCCAGGCCAGGGCCATGGTGCCGACCCGGAACTCCTGCTCCAGCGGCAGGTCCAGCGGCGCGGTGTCGAGCAGGTCCTGCGGGGCGGCGGCCGGGATGGAGACGTCGCCGCCGCTGCGCCGCAGCGCCTCGTCCAGGACCTCCTCGATCCGCTCGGCGAGCGCCGCCACCTGGGTCTTCTCCAACAGGACGCTGGTGATCCGGCCCCGGGCACTGGCCTGGAGGTAGAACGCCCGGGCGCCGGGCTGGCCGACGGTGCCGGCCACGAACCGTTCGGGCTGGTCGTAGAAGAAGACCTGACGGGGCACGCTCTCGCTCCGGATCGTGTCGGTCGTGGGGATCACAGGGATCGTTCGGACGTCATGGCTCGGGCTGCCGTACGGCGGCCCGCGCGCGGGCTCGCCACGCGGCGGGGCTCGTTAGTCACCCTACGACCTCCGGGCCCCCGCAGGGGAGCCGAGCCGCAGTGGCACCGGCCAGCTCAGCCGGTGCCGCCGGTCCCTGCGGGGCGGGGTGCGACGGCTCTCCCGCCCACGTCATGCGGCTCCGGGCCGGGTGGCTCCGGTCAGGTCGGGTGGCGCCGGTCGGTCCAGGGTCGTACCAGGCGGGTCAGGCGGGTCAGGCGGGTCAGGCGGGTCAGGCGGAGCGACCGCCTCAGGTGGTGCCGCCGACCACCGCGTCGCCCACCGGGGCGGCCGGGGCCGCGCCGGGCCTGGGCGCGAGCGAGGCGAGGTCGCCGGTGTCGCCCATCCTCAGGACGAAGGGCCGCTGCGGGGTGTAGCGGATCGCGGTGACCGAGCAGGGCTCGACGCTGATCCGCTGGAAGTGGTCCAGGTGCAGGCCCAGGGCGTCGGCCACCACCGCCTTGATCACGTCCCCGTGCGAGCAGGCCAGCCAGACCGCGTCCGCGCCGTGCTCGGCGGCGATCTTCTCGTTCCACTCCCGGACCGCGCCGACCGTCCGGTGGCTCAGCTCGCGCAACGACTCCCCGCCGGGGAAGGCCGCGGCGGCCGCGTGGTCCTGCACGGTGCGCCAGAGCGGCTCCTTGGCCAGCTCGGCCAGCGGCCGGCCGGTCCACTCGCCGTAGTGGCACTCGCCCAGCCGCTCGTCCTCGGCGGGCGGGCCCAGCTCGGGCCGAGCCGCCAGCAGCGGCTCCAGCGTCTGCCGACAGCGCTCCAGCGGGCTGCTGACGGCCTGCACCAGCGGGATCCCCGCGAGCCGACCGGCCAGCGCGGCGGCCTGCCCGCGCCCGGTGTCGTCGAGGTCCACGCCGGGCGTCCAACCGGCCAGGATTCCGGCGGTGTTCGCGGTCGAGCGGCCGTGGCGGACGAGCAGCAGGGTGGGCATGGGGCTCAGCCTACGGCCTCCGGGCGCGGGCGTGGAGTGTCGGTGCGAGGTGCGGGCGCGGGGTGCGGGGTGCGGGGTGCGCGGCCGCGTGGGGTGCGGGCGCGCAAAGCGCGGGTGGGGTGCGGGCCCTCCTAGGCCGCCGCCGGCACCGGCCCGCGACGCCGTCCTGGCCCGGCTCCGCCCCGGGCACCCCGCCCCGGGCCACAATGGCCCGATGATCGTCCACTGCGCCAGCTACCACGACGGCCACCGGATCGAGGCCCCCGACGACCTCGCCGGCGCGCTCGCCGCCGCCCGCGCCGCCGGGCCCGGCGGCTTCGTCTGGATAGGCCTGTTCGAGCCCACCGCCGAGGAACTCAACCACGTCGGACGGGAGTTCGCCCTGCACCCGCTGGCCGTCGAGGACGCCGTCAGCGCCCACCAGCGCCCCAAGATCGAGCCGTACCAGGGCTCCCTGTTCGTCGCCCTCAAGACGCTCGGCTACCACCCCGGCGCCCACGCGGTGACCATCGGCGAGGTGATGGTCTTCCTCGGCGCGGACTTCGTGATGACCGTCCGACACGGCGCCGACACCCCGCTCTCCGGCCTGCGGGCCCGGCTGGAGAAGCAGCCCGAACTGCTGCGCTACGGGCCCAGCTCGGTGCTGCACTCGGTCTGCGACACCATCGTCGACGGCTACATGGACGTGGCCACCGGGCTCCAGACCGACCTGGACGAACTGGAGGCGGACGTCTTCGCCCCCGGACGGGTCGGCCGCGACACCGCCGGCCGGATCTACGGCTACAAGCGCCAGGTGATGACCGTCCGCCGCGCCACCGGCCCGCTGCTGGAACCGACGCTGCGCCTGGCCCGCGGCGGCGAGCCGTACATCCGCCCGGAGACCCTGCCCTACCTGCGGGACGTCGCCGACCACCTGGCCCGGGTGACCGACCAGGTCGAGGGCATGGACCGGCTGCTGTCCGACATCCTCAACGCCAACCTGGCGCAGGTCAGCGTGCAGCAGAACAACGACATGCGGAAGATCTCGGCCTGGGCGGCGCTGGCCGCCGTGCCGACGATGATCGCGGGCGTCTACGGGATGAACTTCGAGGACATGCCCGAACTGCGCCAGCCCTGGGGGTACCCGGCGGTGCTGTCGCTGATGGTCGCGGTCTGCATAGTGCTGCACCGGGTGTTCAAGCGGCACGACTGGCTGTAGTGCCGCTCGACGGCCCCGGGCGGCTACGCCAGCCCGGCCAGTTCCAGGGCCTCGACTCCGGTGCGCAGCGCCTGGATCCGCTCGTCCAGGGTGAAGCCGGACGGGGCCAGGGTGAGCGTGGTGACGCCCGCGTCCGCGTAGGCCTGCATCCGGTCGGCGATCCGGGCGGTGTCGCCGATCAGCGAGGTGGCGTCGATCAGGTCGTGCGGGACGGCGGCCGCGGCGCCCGCGTAGTCCTTGGCCAGGTACTTCTCCTGGATCTCGTCGGCGGCCTGCTCGTAGCCCATCCGCCGGGCGAGCTGGTTGTAGAAGTTCTTCTCCTTGCTGCCCATGCCGCCGATGTACAGCGCGGCGTAGGAGCGCTGGGAGTCGACGCCCGCCTTGATGTCCTCGCCGACCGCGATGGTGACGGTCGGGCACAGGTCGAAGCCGTCCAGGCTCTGCCCCGCCTTGGCGCGGCCGGCCTTCAGCGGGTCGAGGGAGAGCGCGGCGTGCTCGGGCGAGAAGAAGATGCCGAGCCAGCCGTCGGCGATCTCGCCGGTCTGCTCCAGGTTCTTCGGGCCGATCGCGGCGATGTACAGCGGGATGTGCTCGCGCACCGGGTGCACGGTGAGCTTGATCGGCTTGCCGGGGCCGCCGGGCAGCGGCAGCGTCCAGTGCGCGCCCTCGTGGACCAGTCGCTCGCGGGACATCGCCTTGCGGATGATCTCCACGTACTCGCGGGTGCGGGCGAGCGGCTTGTCGAACTTCACCCCGTACCAGCCCTCGGAGACCTGCGGGCCGGAGACGCCGAGGCCGAGCCGGAAGCGGCCGCCGGACAGGGTGTCCAGGGTCGCCGCGGTCATCGCGGTCATCGCCGGGGTGCGGGCGGGGATCTGGAAGATGGCCGAACCGACGTCGATCCGCTCGGTCTTCGCGGCGACGAAGCTCAGCACCGTCGCGGCGTCCGAGCCGTACGCCTCGGCCGCCCAGCACACCGAGTAGCCGAGCCGGTCCGCCTCCTGGGCCACGGCGATGTTGTCGGCGTCCATGCCGAGACCCCAGTAGCCGAGGTTGATTCCGAGTCGCATGTGCCGAACCTTCCAGTCGGTGAGGGTTGGTGGCGAGGGTAGCCGCGCACTCGCCGGTCATGCTACTGACCGGTAGTGGTGGTCTGGGTCACACCCGCCGTCGCCCGGGCCCGGTGATCGTTCTGCGGGTCGCCACCCCTGCCCGGACACCGGCCGCTACGCTCAGCCGACGTGGGGAGCGCTCTCCCCACCTGCGCGTTCTCAGGGCTACCGGGGCGCCCGGTGCCACCGGCCAGTGGAGGACCCGTCCGATGGAAAAGCGTCACCTCGGCCGTACCGGTCTCCAGGTCTCCCGGCTCGGCCTCGGCACCATGACCTGGGGCCGCGACACCGACGAACACGAGGCCGCCGAGCAGCTCAAGGAGTTCGTCGACGCCGGCGGGACCCTGCTCGACACCGCCGACGTGTACGCCGACGGCGGCGCCGAATACCTGATCTCCCGGCTCACCGACAGCCTCGTCCCCCGCTCCGAACTCGTCATCGCCACCAAGGCCGGCAGCGTGCCGGAGTCCGCCCGCCGCTTCGACGGCTCCCGCGGCCACCTCCTCGCCGCCCTCGACGCCTCGCTGCGCCGGCTCGGCACCGACTACGTCGACCTGTGGCAGGTGCACTCCTTCGACCCCATGACGCCCGTCGAGGAGACGCTCAGCGCCCTCGACATCGCCGTCTCCTCCGGGCGCGCCCGGTACGTCGGGGTCTGCGACTTCAGCGGCTGGCAGCTCGCCAAGGCCGCCACCTGGCAGCGCGCCCACCACGGGCGGACCCCGCTGGCCGGGGCCCAGCTGGAGTACTCGCTGCTCCAGCGCGGCATCGAGCGCGAGGCGCTGCCCGCCGCGGCGGACGCCGGGGTCGGGCTGCTCGCCTCCTCGCCGCTCGGGCGCGGGGTGCTCACCGGCAAGTACCGGCACGGCGTCCCGCAGGACTCGCGCGGCGCCTCGCCGTACCTGTCCGGGTTCGTCCAGCCGTACCTCGGGGAGCGCTCGCGGCGGATCGTCGACGCCGTCGCCACGGCCGCCGACGGCCTCGCCAGCAGCCCGCTCGCGGTCGCCCTCGCCTGGGTCCGGGACCGGCCCGGAGTGGCGAGCGCGCTGGTCGGGGCCCGTACGGTGGCACAGCTGCAGGCGGCGCTGTCAGTGGAGGCGCTTACGCTACCGGGTGAGATCCGTGGTGCGCTGGACGACATCTCGTCACCGGTGCACCGCTACCCGGACCAGGGGTGGAGCGAGCTGTAGCCCCCCTCGTTCAGCTGAAACACGCAGTGGAGTGACCCTTGGAGCGGACGATGAGTGACACGGAGAACGGCGCTCCGGAGGAGACCTCGGCAGTCTCGGTGAGCCCGGCGGAGAAGGCGAGCCCCGCGGAGACGGCGAGCCCGGCACAGTCGGCGAGCCCGGCGGAGAAGGCGGCGGCGATCGCCGAGCTGGCGCAGCGGATCCGCAGCGTCGGCCCGCAGGCCGCACCGCCGGAGGGCGAGGGCCGCGCCGCGGCTCCCGAGCACGCCAAGGACGTCAAGGACGGCCAGGGCGCCAAGGCCCCGGCTTCCGCGCAGCCCGACCAGCAGCGCGCGCAGGCGCTCAAGGACACCGCCGAGGTGCTGACCGCCGGGGGCGCCCCGGCCGATCTCGCGGCCGCCGCGGTGGCCGAGTTCGGCGACGGCGCCGCCGAACAGCTGCGCTCCGACCCGTGGGCCGTACTGTCCCTGCCCGGCGTCCGCCCCGAGCACGCGGACGGCTTCGCCCGCGGCCTGCTCGGCCCCGCCGCCGGCCCCGGTGACCCGCGCCGCGCTCAGGCGCTGGTGCCGTGGCTGCTGGAGCAGGCGGCGCTGCGCGGCCACTCCGCCGTCGAGGTCGCCGAGATCGCGGCCGGGCTCGACCGCCACGGGCTGCCGGACTCGGCCGCGGCGATCCAGGCCGCCGTCCTGGACGGGCGCGCGATGCCGTTCCAGGAGGAGCTGACCGGCCCCGAGGCGCACGCGGCGGGCGGCGACGAGGACGAGGAGCCGCCGACCCGGACGCTGCTCGCCCTGGAGCGACTCGCGCTGGCCGAGGAGAGCCTCGCGGACGGGCTGGTCCGGCTGATGTCGACCTTCGTACCGGGCGAGGACCCGGAGCCGGGCGAGGAAGACGCGGTGGCGGAGGAGGCGGAGGATCCGGCGGAGGAGGACACGGCGGAGGACGCCGAGTCCGCGGCCGACTCCTCGCCGGCCCCTGGCTCCGAGGCGGGCTCCGGCTCGGGCGCGGCCCCTGCGGAGGACACGGTGGAGGCCACAGCAGAGGCCACGGTGGAGGACGCTCCGCAGGCCCCCGCCGCGCCCGGCCCGACCGCGTGGGCGGCTGCCGGCGAGGCCGCGCCGTCCTCCTCCGCGACCGCCCTGATCCAGGCCGTCGCCGACAGCGCCCTGGTGCTGCACACCGGCGGCGAGGCCGCCCGCGCCGAACCCGCCGCGCTGCTGGCCGCTGCCGGCGGCCTCGGGCTGCGGGTCTGGGCCGCCACCTGGACCGACCAGGGCCGGGAGTCCTTCGCCGCGCTCACCGACACCCCGGCCGCCGTGATCACCCTGGCCGACCTGCTCTCCGGCGCCGCCGGGCCGGGCCGCGCCGCTGACGGCACGCTCGCCCTGGACGTCCTGGTCGTCCTCGACGCCCCGCTGCTGGACGTCGAACTGGCCGCCACCGTCCTGGAGTCGCTCGCCGACGGCACCCGGCTGGTGCTCAGCGGCGACCCCGGCCAGCTCTGGTCGGCCGGCCCCGGCCGGTTCTTCGCCGACCTGCTGGCCGCCAGGGTCTGCCCGGCGGTCGCCTCCCGCACCCCGGACTTCGGCCCGATCGGCGAGCTGGTCTCCGGCGTCGGCATCGGCGAGCTCCAGCCCGTCGAGGCGCCGGACAAGGAGGTGGTCATCCTGACCGCGAAGGACGGCGGCGAAGCCGTCCACCGCGCCCTCCAGCTGCTCACCGACTCCATTCCCCGCGCCCTCGGCATCCCCGCCGAGCAGGTGGTGCTGCTCACCCCCGGCCACGGCGGGCCGGCGGGCACCCGGGCGCTGAACGCCGCCGCGAAGGCCCGGCTCAACCCGGGGCCCGGCCGGTTCGGCGGCTTCGACCCGGGCGACCGGGTGGTCGACTCCCCGGCCCCCGGCGTCACCCGCCCGGCCCGGGTGCTGGACGGCGACGCCACCGGCCTGCACCTGGCGTACGCGGACGGCTCGCGCCGGACCGTCCCGCCCGCCCAGGCCGGCCGGCTGCGGCACGGCTGGGCGCTGACCGTCCACCAGGCACTCGGCCGCCGCTGGCCAGGCGCGGTCGTGGTACTCCCGGAGGACGCCGGCCCGGCGCTCACCCGGCAGTGGGTCTACACCGCCTTCGGCCGCGGCGAGCGGCACCTGTCCGTGGTGCACGCGGCGGGCCCGGCGCTCGCCCAGGCCGTCACCGAGCGCCCGGCGCAGCCGCGCACCACCCGGCTGCGGGCGATCCTCGCCGAGAACGCCGCCTCGGCGTACTAGGTCCTGCGCACCGGTTGGCGGAACGCGCGGAGGGCGGGCCCCCTACAGGTGGGGCCCGCCCTCCGGGTGTCTGCACGACGAACGGTTCAGTCGTCGGGGTCCTCGTCGTCGTAGACCTCGCTCACGTCGAACCGGCAGATCAGCATCTGCGGGTCGGCGTGCTCGAAGGGTTCCGGCAGCCACTCCCCCGGCTCGGTCGGCTCCGCCGCCGCGACCCAGAGCGTCGAGTCCGCCTCCTCCAGGCCGAACTCCTCGCTGCGGGCGGCGATCTCGTCCGGCTCGTACTCGCCGAACAGCACGCCGATCGCGGCGTTCACCCCGCTGGTGCCGCCCCCGCCGGGGGTCAGCGACTCGTCGAGCCGCTCGGCCTGGGCGCGCAGCCGCTTGGGGTCGGCGACGTGGTAGTCGCGGCGGATCAGCACGCTGATCGCCTCCGGCTGTTCGGGGCCGTGGTAGCCGCCCGGACCCTCGTCCCCGGGGATCTCGAAGGGGGTGACCTCGTCGTAGACCTCGTAGAGGATCTGGTCGTAGGCGATGGCCGCCGTCGCGAGCTGCTCGTAGGCGGCGGACACAGCGGGATCATCCGCTGCGCTGGGGCTTGACACCGCTTCCAGATGACGGTCGATGGCGGCCTTGACCGCCTCGGCGGCGGCGCGTACCTCGGCAATGGTTGGCTGCGCGGCATCAGACATGGTGCAGACGCTATCTCCCCGCGGTGTCGGTACGCACAGCGGTTGTCACCTACACCCGCGATTTCACCGCAACTTCCCCCCTGATGTCCGATCCGCGTGGTTCTGTCCCCGCGCATGCCCGGCGCGAAGGGCGTGCAGCCGGGCCGCGCGGGGCCGATCGGGTGCCGCTTCGCGCGCCGGGATCGGGGTATCCCGTCCGGAGGAACAACGGAACTGATGCACTGTCAGGCGAGCTGGCGCGCCCCGGCCGGTCCGGGGCGTCCTGCCGGGTCGGGCCGTCGTCCCGGAGGAGGTCGGGGCGGACGTCCGGGAGGACGTCGGGGAGGACGTCCGGGTGGTCGTGCGGGCGGAGGTCGGGGAGGGGGT
>NZ_JBHWIJ010000251.1:0-4908 GCF_042732255.1 Kitasatospora sp. NPDC059803
GGTGGCCGGGATGGGGCGCGGGCCTCGGTGGAGTTGAGTGAGCGGGGTGGGGCGCGGGCCTCGGCGGAGTCGGGCGGAGCGTCAGCAGCAGGCCGCCCGCGGCGAGCATCGCGAAGGCCGCCAGGCCCGCCAGGGGCATCGGGTCCGACCCGGTGGGGGGCAGCGGGCCGCCCGTGGGGCTGGGCGAGGGCTGCGACGGGTTGACGGTGATGCTGGTGGCGCAAGGTCCGCCGGTGGTCGCCGACGGCTGCGGCACCTCCCGCGCGGAGCGGAGCGACCGGTTTGCCGAAGCGGGGCAGTTGCTGCCGTCGCCGAGCGAGACGACCCGGTTGTCGAGGCGCTTGCCGCCGGCGTCGGACTTGACGGTGAAGGTGTAGACGAGGGTCTCGGTGGCTCCGGGGCGGAGGTCGAGGGTCCAGGTCAGGCGCGGCGGGCTGTAGGAGATCCGGCCGATGGTGGCGTGGGCGTCACCGTCGTAGCCGGCGGCGTCCAGGACGCCGGTGAAGTCGTCGACGACGACGGCGCCGTGGTAGGTGCCGCTGGCGCGGTTCGTGGCGGTGACGGTGTAGGTGACCTTGTCACCGGGGCCGGGCTTGGCCGGGGAGACCTGCTTGGCGAGGTGCAGGTCGTGCCGGACGGTGATCGGCTCCGTCGGGGTGGCCACGGCCGTGTGCGTGGGCGTGGCCGGGTCGGGGCCGCCGGTGACGACGGCGGAGTTCACCGGCACCTCCGTCGCGTCCGGAGAGAGGGTCCCGCTGAGGGTGTAGGTCGCGGTGGCGCCGACGGCCAGGTCGATGGCGGGGCAGGTGGCGACGCCGCCGCTGTCAGGGCAGGGCATGCCGTCGGCGTCGGCGGTCAGCACCGGGTGGTCCACCTGCTGCGGGAACCGGTCGGTGACCACGACGTTGCGGGCCCGCGAGGGGCCGTCGTTGGTGACGCCGACCCGCCAGGAGATCGGCCCGCCGGCCACGACCGGGGAGGTCAGCAGCACCTTGGAGACCGTCAGACGGGCCTGCTGGACCGGCGAACCGGTCGGTGAGGCGACCGCGGTGTGGGTGGGTGTGGCGGGGTCGGGCCCGCCGGTGACGACCGCGGTGTTCACCGGCGTGCTGGTGGCCGCAGGGTCGAGCGTGCCGGTGAGCGTCCAGCTCGCGGTGCCCCCGGCGGGGATCTCGACCGCCGGGCAGGTGGCGACGCCGGCGGCGATGGCGCAGCTGGCCCCGTTCGTGTCATCGGCCATCGCGGGGTTGTCGACGCCGTCCGGGATCCGGTCGGTGACCACGACATTCCGGGCCCGCGAAGGACCGTGGTTGGTGACCGTCACCCGCCACCGGATCGGGCCGCCCGGCACCACCGGATCGGTGAGCAGGATCTTGGAGGCGGTCAGGTTCGCCTGCGGCGACGGGGAGCCGGTGGGCGAGGCCACGGCGGTGTGCGAGGAGGCCGTGGGGTCGGGGCCGCCGGTGACGGTGGCGCCGTTGGTGGGAGTGACCGTGGCGTTGGGGTCGAGGACGCCGCTCAGGCTGTAGCTGTGCGACTGACCGACCTCCAGCTCGATGGCCGGGCAGGTTGCGACGCCGCCCGAGACCGGGCAGGCGGCCCCGTCGGTCTCGGACGTCATGGTCGGGCTCGACACTCCCGCCGGGATCCGGTCCGTGACGACGACGTTCCGGGCCCGCGAAGGACCGTTGTTCGTGACGGTGACCCGCCACTGGATCTGCTGCCCGGGCACCACCGGGTTCGTCACCAGCACCTTGCCGAGCGTCAGGTTCGCCTGCGGGGTGACGGCGCCGGAGGGGCTGGCGACCGCCGTGTGCGTGGGCGTGGCCGGGTCCGGGCCGCCGGTGACGGTCGCGGTGTTCCCGGGCACGGCCGTGGCGTCCTGGGCGAGCATGCCGGTGAGGGTGAAGGTCGAAGTCGCGCCGACCGGGATCTCCACCGCCGGGCACGTCGCCGTGCCGGTGCTGACCGGGCAGGACGAGCCCGTGGCGTCCACGGTCATCATGGCGCCGACCACCTGGTCCGGGATCCGGTCGCTGACGACCACGTTGCGGGCGGTCGATGGTCCCCGGTTGGTGACGGCGACCCGCCACGAGATCGGCTGGCCGGGCACCACCGGGTCGGTGAGCAGGATCTTCGTCACGGTCAGGTTCGCCTGCGGCTGGGCCGTCTCCGTGGGAGTCGCCGTCGCCGTGTTGTTCGACGGGTTGGGGTCCGGACCGCCGGAGACGGAGGCGACGTTCACGGGCGTGCTGGTCGCGGCGGCGTCGAGCGTGCCGGTGACGGTGTAGGAGGCGATGCCGTCGGCCGGGATCTCGACGGCCGGACAGGTCGCCGAGTTGCCGGCGATCGGACACGCCGTGCCGTCGGCGTCGGCGGTCACGGCCGGATTGTGGACCTCCGCCGGGACGGTGTCGGTGACGACCACGTTCCGTGCCCGGGAGGGACCGTTGTTGGTCACCGTCACCCGCCACTGGATCGGGCCGCCCGGCACCACCGGGCTCGTCAGCAGCACCTTGGCGATCGACAGGTCCGCCCGCGGGGCCGGCGAACCGGACGGGGTCGCGACGGCGGTGTGCGTCGGAGTGGCCGGGTCGGGACCACCCGTGGCGGTCGTGGTGTTGGTGGGCATGGTGGTCGCGTTCGGGTCGAACGTGCCGGTGAGGGTGTACGACTCCGACTGGCCGACGGCGAGCTCGATGGCGGGGCAGATCGCCTGGTCCCCGGTGATCGGGCACGGGGTGTCGTCGGCGTCCGCAGCCATGGTCGGGTCCAGGACGCCGGCGGGGACGGTGTCGGTGACGACCACGTTCCGGGCCCGGGAGCGGCCGTTGTTGGTGACCGTCACCCACCACTGGATCGGGCCGCCCGGCACCACGGAACCGGTGACCAGCACCTTGGAGAGCGTGAGGCTGGCCTGCGGCGAGGGCGAGACGGACGGGGTCGCGACGGCGGTGTGCGTGGGCGTCGCCGGGTCCGGGCCGCCGGTCACGATGGCGGTGTTGGTGGGCGTGGTGGTCGCGTCTGAGGCCAGGGTGCCGGCGAGTGTCCACCTCAGTGTTTGGCCGACGGGGATCTGGACGGCCGGGCACGTCGCCGTCCCGTTGGCGATCGGGCACGTAGTGCCGTCCGTAGCCGTCATGCTGGCGTTGGTCACGCCCGTCGGTACCTGGTCGGTGACGATGACGTTGCGGGCTTCGCTGGGCCCGTTGTTGGTGACGCTGACCTGCCATTGGATCTGCTGTCCGGGCACGACTGGATTGGTGACGAGCGCCTTCGAGACAGTCAGGTTCGCCTGTGGCGAGGAGGTGGCGGTCGGCGAAGCCACCGCGGTGTGGGTCGGAGTCGCCGGATCGGGGCCGCCGGTGACCGTCGCGGTGTTGGTGGGCGTGGTGGTGGCGTCGGGTGACAGTGTGCCGGTCAGTGTCCAGGAGACCGAGCCGCCCACGGGGATTTGAACGGCCGGGCAGGTAGCCGTCCCGGACGTGATCGGGCAGTTGGCGCCATCAGCGTCAGCCTTCATCGAGGCAGCCGTGACACCGGCCGGAACCTGGTCGGTCACCACGACGTTCCGGGCTTGCGACGGACCGTTGTTCGTCACGCTGACCCGCCACTGGATCGGGCCACCGGGTACGACCGGGTCGGTGAGCAGGGCCTTCGACACCGTAAGGCTGGCCTGTCCCGAGGGGGATGCGGTCGGCGAGGCGACGGCGGTGTGTGTCGGGGTGGCCGGGTCGGGGCCGCCCGTCACCGTCGCCGTGTTGGACGGTGTCGTCGTGGCGTTCGGGCTGAGGGTGCCGGTGAGCGTCCAGGTGAGCGAGCTGCCGACGGGGATCTCGACGGCGGGACAGGTTGCTGTCCCGTTGGTGATCGGGCAGTTGGTGCTATCGGTGTCGGCCTTCATCGAAGCGCCGGTCACTCCGCTGGGGACCGCGTCCGTCACCACGACATTGCGGGCGCGCGAGGGCCCGTTGTTGGTGACTGTGACCTGCCACTGCACCTGCTGCCCGGGCACCACCGGGTTGGTGAGCAGGGCCTTGGAGACGGTCAGATTGGCCTGCGGTGTGGGCGAGTTGGTCGGCGAGGCGACGGCGGTGTGTGTCGGGGTCGCGGGGTCGGGGCCGCCGGTGACGGTCGCGGTGTTGGTGGGTGTGGTGGTCGCGTTGGCGTCGAGGGTGCCGGTGAGTGTCCAGGTGAGTGAGCCGCCGACGGGGATCTCGACGGCGGGGCAGGTGGCAGTCCCGTTGCTGATGGGGCAGTTGGTGCCGCCGGTGTCGGCCTTCATCGACGCGCCGCTCACCCCGTTGGGCACGGTGTCGCTGACGACCACGTTCCGGGCCCGCGACGGCCCGTTGTTGGTCACGGTCACCTGCCACTGCACCTGCTGTCCGGGCACCACCGGGCTCGTCAGCAGCGCCTTCGACACCGTCAGGTTTGCCTGCGGCGAGGGGGTGGTGGTCGGCGAGGCCACCGCTGTACGCGTCGGGGTCGCCGGGTCGGGGCCTCCGGTGACCGTGGCGGTGTTGGTGGGGGAGGTGGTGGCGTCGGGCGACAGCGTGCCGGTGAGCGTCCAGGAGAGCGAGCCGCCGACGGGGATCTCGACAGCCGGACAGGTGGCAGTCCCGTTGCTGATGGGGCAGTTGGCGCCGCCGGTGTCGGCCGTCATGGAGGCGCCGGTCACTCCGCTGGGCAGGGTGTCGCTGACCACGACGTTGCGGGCCCGCGACGGGCCGCTGTTGGTCACCGTGATCCGCCACTGGATCTGCTGTCCGGGCACCACCGGGTTGGTGAGCAGGACCACCGGCCGCCGGGGTGGGGGGGGGGGGGGCGCGGGGGGGGGCCCCCCCCCCCCCCCCGCGAGACAACCGGGGGGGGGGCCTCTTGTCCGGGCTAACCGCGGGCCCCCCC
>NZ_JBHWIJ010000251.1:4918-8139 GCF_042732255.1 Kitasatospora sp. NPDC059803
GTCCGGCTCACCTGATCGCGCGGCCGGGGCGCCCCCCGGGTGTCGAGCTGGACCTCCGGCCCGGGGTGCCGCGGGCCCCGCACCGGGGGAGGAGCCGCCGCCACCACCGGCGATGAGCAGCGGGGTGGTTCCATAGGTGCCGTTCCACACGGCGCTCAGCCCGCCGCCGCTGCCGCCCGTCGCGCTGG
This sequence comes from Kitasatospora sp. NPDC059803, assembly GCF_042732255.1. Taxonomy (NCBI): domain Bacteria; kingdom Bacillati; phylum Actinomycetota; class Actinomycetes; order Kitasatosporales; family Streptomycetaceae; genus Kitasatospora; species Kitasatospora sp. NPDC059803. Next base: position 5,107 of record NZ_JBHWIJ010000251.1, read on the forward strand.
CGCCGGCGGCGTTCGTGAAGCCCTGGCCGCCGGCGCCGCCGCCGTACGTCGGGCTGGTGCTGTTCATCACGCCGCCCTGCCCGGAGGTGACGGCGAGCCGCTGGCCGGGCGTCACGGCGAGGGTGCCGGTGGTGTAGCCGCCGCCACCGCCTCCGTACTGGCCGGTGTAGTAGGGGCGGGGGGACCCGGCGCCGCCGGCGCCGAAGACACGGGCGTAGACGCTGCTCACCCCGGCGGGCACGGTGAAGGTCTGGTCGCCGCCGCTGTAGGTGAAGCGGACGCAGTTGGTGTTGGTGGCGGACGGCGTGCAGGAGACCTGGGCGCGGTTCCGTTCGACGAGGCCCGGGGCGGTTCGCTGCGGGTGCACGGAGGCGGCGAGGGCGAACCCTCCTTGCGGCACCAGGCACAGCAGCGCGAGGACGCCACGCAGCAGCATGGACACTGGACCGTCGACCAACGACCGCACCGGACGCCCCGGCGCCTCCTCTCGCGATCATGCGTCAGCACGCGTGCGCGACCAGGAATAACCGACGTCGCGGTAGGCAGCGGTCACTCGCGACCGTGTCATCTGATCATTACGTGCGAATCCCTGCTATTGGCCTATGAGGAGGCCTCGGCCGGGTCTCGCGGGCGGCGACGGAGTCGCTGCTCCCGCCCCGGAGGACTCCGGTCGGAAACCCGCCCGGAACGACGGGTCGGGGTGGGGAGCACCCACCCCGACCCGTGTGTCGATGTCCCCGCTCGATCAGTGCGCTCAGCGCGTTCAGCCGAACACCGGCACCTGGTCCAGCACCGCCAGCCGCGCGTTCGCCGTCCGGATGCTGCCGCACACCACCTGCGCACCGCCGATCCGGTAGTCGTCCCCGCTGCCGGTCGCCTTGATCGCCGCACCCTGCAGCGAGGTGTAGGACTTGTCCGCCAGATCGGCCTTCCGTAGGTCCCGGACCACGATCAGCCGGCGCAGCAGATCGCTCGCGCCGGGCTGGGCGCCCAGGGCCTTCTTCTGGTCCTCCGGCAGTTTGGCGAAGGCCGCGTCGTTCGGGGCGAAGACGGTGACGTTGTCCATCGAGTCGAAGACGTCCTTGGCCTTGGCCGTCTTGATCAGCGAGGACATCACGGTCAGGTCCTTGGTCTGGTCGATCGCGGACAGCACCGGGATGCCGTCCATCGAGGCCAGGCTCCCGGGGCCGTCGGCCGGCAGCGCAGCGCAGTTCGGGCCGAACGCCTGCTCCGGCGGGGGAGGTGCGGCGACCGCCGGCGCGGCAGCGTCGCTGCCCACACCGGTGCAGCCGGCGAGCGGCACGAGGGCCAGCGCGACGGCTGCGGTCAAGACGGGGTGGGTCGTGCGACGACGCATGCGAAGTCCTTCTCAAGGGGGCGAACCGGCCTATCCGGGCTGAATACGCTCAGATAGTGACACGGGAACGGGACGATGCCCGGGACTGACCTCACCTGACCACCCGTCACCGAATCGGCGCCGGGCTCCGGCGGACCGGCCCGCCCGGGCGACGGGCGAGCCGAACGGGCTGTCCTCGCCCGGACCCCCCGTCAGGGGGTGAGTCGGAACGCCTCCAACTCCATGCCGTACCAGCGGGTGGTGCGGCCCAGCGCGGTCATGCCGAGCCGGTGGCAGACGGCCAGCGACGGCCGGTTGTCCGGCCGGACCACCGCGTGGATCTCGGCCAGGCCGTCCGCGAATCCCTTGGCCACGGCGCCCTGCGCGGCCTCGGTGGCGTAGCCCTGCCCCCAGCTGTCCGGATGGAGGTGCCAGCCGACCTCGACCTCTCCGTCGCCGTCCGGGATCGGGATGAGCAGGACGGAGCCGGCGACCACGCCGGTGTCCTTCCGTTCCGCCGCCCAGGTGCCGAAGCGCGGGTCGGCCGAGCGGGAGCGGAAGCGTTCGATCGCCGCCTCGGCGTCAGTGAGGTTTTCCAGGGTGCGGGGATCGCGGCCCAGCCACTGCGTCACCTCCCAGCGGGAGTAGATGTCGAGTGCCCGCTCGCGGTCCTCGGGCTGCCACTGGCGTATCGTCAGGCGATTGGTCGTGAACATGGACGTGATTCTGCTCCGACTGAGCTGCGGGTGCCAGGCGCAGGCGCTTTCGGCATCGACCGAGCGGCCTCCCCGCAGGGCTTCCACACCGCGGCTTCCACCGCCCCGACCGGACGGGCTCCCGTGCGCAGGGCGACTTTGGGCCAAGATTGCCTGTTCATGCGATCAGCACATGTTGTGCACACCTCCTCCCCGTAGGGTGTGGCCGTCCCATCCCGGGTTCCCCCGTCAACGGGCCGCATCGTGCTGCCCGCCGCTTGGACTGGAGTGAATTGACCATGTCTGACCGCCACTTGTGGAAGCGCCTGACAACTGCCGTCGTCCGCAGGGGAGTCGGCGCCACCCTGGGCGCCCTCGCGCTGATCGCGGCCTTCGTCCTCGCGGGAACCGCCGCCGGGACGTCGAGTGCGGCGGCCCAGCCGGCCGGCTGGGGCGGCCCCGGCAAGTGGGCTTGCTCCGGCGCGCCCGTCCAGTCCGGATGGGTCATCACCATCTACGACCGGACCGGCTGCAACGGCTCCGGCTCCTGGTATCAGGAACCGGTCAAGGACGGGATCTGGACCTGTTCGGGCTCGCCGATCGTCCCCGGGTACGTCATCACCGACCACATCCAGACCGGCTGCAACGGCATCGGCTCCTGGCGGCACAACCTCCCCAAGGACGGGATCTGGACCTGCGGCGGATCGCCGGTCGTCAGCGGATACGTCATCACCGACTACATCCGCAACGGCTGCAACGGCGTCGGGTCCTGGCGGCACAACCTCGCGCGCGTCGGCCTGTGGACCTGCCCGGGCTCGCCCATCCCGGCCGGCTTCCGCGCCACCACGTACAGTGCCGGCGGGTGCAGCGGCCTCGGCGCCTGGGCCCTGGTCCGCGCCTGACCCCACCCGCCTGGGGGGGGGGCCCCCGCCCCCGCCCGGCGCGCCCCGCCCCCCCCCCCCCCCGCCCCCGGGTGGAGGCGGAGGCCGGGCACCCCCCACC
>NZ_JBHWIJ010000251.1:8149-12914 GCF_042732255.1 Kitasatospora sp. NPDC059803
GACTCCGGCACGCTCCCACCACGGCAGCTGGTCGAAGCCGTCGCCGTCGACACGCACAGCGTCGAGATCCACGCCGGCCATCGTGTCCACACAACGGATGGTTGTGCCCTCCCGACGGATCAGTTGTTTGATCCCGCCATTCGCGATCCGCTTTGATGCCGGTGGTCAGCGGGTGGTTGTTCGGATCGGCGAGAGGCGTACGGGTATGAATGGGCGGCGGGTACTGGGGCGGCGGGCACTGGGGCGGCGGTTCGGATGGCTGTGGGCGGCGTTCGCGGTGAGCTCCTACGGCTCGGGGCTCGGATTCGGCGCGTTCCCCCTCCTCGCGATCCTCGTGCTGCACTCCGGACCGACCCAGGTGGCGCTGCTGGCCGCCGCAGGACGGGCGGTGGGGGCCCTGGTCGCCGTGCCGCTCGGTCCGTGGATGGAGTTCCGGCGCAAACGGCCGGTCATGATGGCGATGGACCTGACCCGGTTCGCGGTGCTGCTGAGCGTCCCCGCCGCGTTCGCGCTCGGCCGGCTCAGCTTCGCCCAGCTCCTCGTCGTCTCCGTCGTCACCGCCGCGGCCGACATCGCCTTCAAGGCCGCCAGTGGCGCGTACCTCAAGACGCTCGTGCCGCCCCAGGACCTGCTCGTCGCGAACAGCCGGTTCGAATCGACGACCTGGACCGCCACCACGGTCGGGCCACCGCTCGGCGGGGCCGCCATCGGAGTGTTCGGCCCGGTGGTGACCGTGGTCGCCGACGCCCTCAGCTACCTGCTCTCGGCCCTCGGCATCCGCGCCATCGGCGGCACCGAACCGCACCCCGCGCCGACCGGCGCACCGCGGCTGCGCGCCGGGGACCTGCTCGAAGGGTGGCGCCACATCCTCACCCACCCCACACTGCGCCCGCTGTTCCTCAACGCGATCGCGGTCAACGGCCTGATCATGGCCGCCGAACCGCTGATGGCCGTACTCCTCCTCGGCCACCTCGGCTACGCACCCTGGCAGTACGGCCTTGTGTTCGCCTCCCCCTGCGTCGGCGGCCTGCTCGGCTCACGCCTCGCCCGCCCGCTCGCGACGCGCTTCGGACAGCACCGAACGCTGCTCACCGCCGGAGTGCTGCGCGCGTGCTGGCCCATCGGGCTGGCGTTCGTCCAGCCCGGCGCCCCCGGGATCGTCCTGATCGTCACCGTCCAGCTCGGCCTGGTCACCTGCTGCGGCCTGTTCAATCCGCTGCTGGCCACCCACCGGCTCGAACAGATCGACCCCGACAAGCTCGCCCGCACCCTCGCCGCATGGTCGATCAGCAGCAGTGCCGCCATCGCGGCCCTCACCGCGCTGTGGGGCCTGCTGGCCGCCACCACCAGCCCCCGCACCGCGATCGCCGCCGCGGGAATCCTCCTCCTCGCGACCCCGCTGCTGCTGCCGCGCCGGGAGAGGACGCCCCGGAAGGCAGGGGAACAGGCCGCGAGCCTGACCTGAGACGCGGGAGGACCCGGCATGGGGGAGCTCGGACAGCTGCCGGTCGGGTGTCTCGGACGGCTCGGATGTCAGTGCGGCCCACGCCGGTCGTCGAGCTGGACCTCCAACTGAGGCCAGGTTGCGGCCAGGCGTGTCAGGTCGTCCGCCGTCGGGGTGGTGAGCGTCGGGGTGGTGAGCGAGCCCACCGGTGTGCCCGGCTTGAAGTGGACCAGTGTCCCGGTCGTTCCGTCCACCTCGACGGGCTCCAATCCGGTGATGGGGACGCCGAGTTCGTAGCGCTGGGTCCAGGCCCCGTTGAGACGGCGGTTGGTGTGGACGAGCCAGTCGCTGAGCGCTGCGACGACGGACATGCCGCGCCGGGGATGACCGTCGGGCAGCACTTCGGCCTGCGGGGAGTCGAAGAACCGAAGGTCCTTCGTCGCCATGACGGGCTTCTTCACGCTCCGGCCCTGCTCGTCCACCCGGGTGTCGGTGCCCCGCCCGTTGTCCCTGACGGACAGGGAGCCGTCGGTGTGGAGAACGAGGACGCAGCGCCCGCCGCCGTTTCCTGATGCTTCGTCGGCCGCATAGCCGAGGACTTCCAGGGCGAGGTGCCACGGTCCGCCCGGAGCGAACTCCGCCGGGTTCTGCCTGATGTGCGCCAGATGATCCGCATCGACGGCGCTCGACCAGTCATGTGTCGTGTTGACCCACTGGGCCCTCGGTTCATTCATCGGGCCAGGATGCCGCAGGCCGACGACGGCTCCGGGACCGGCCCCGTGACTGGCGACCGTTCGTGGCATCCGTGCCGGTCGAGGCCGGGCGATGGCCGTTGGGTGTCAGAGCAGGACCGCTCCCGCGACTGCCGCTGACGCCGTGACGAGAACGCCCACGATGCCGCTGGTGACTCCGCTCCTCCAGGACCGCTGTGCGGCCGCGAGGTCCGGGGTGAAGTCGGCCGGGTCGGCGGGGGAGTAGTGGATCGTGACGTTCCGGCCGTACGAGTTGGTGGGGTCCGGCAGGCCTGAAAAGCAGTACGCGGTGACGGCCGCGCCCTCGTGGGTGGTGAAGGCGACCACCGGCGTCTGGCTGGTGGAGGTGTAGCCGTCCTCGTCGGTGCGGACGCTCCTGACGACGGCGACCACACGGCCCGGAACGGGAACCATCGCGGCCAGGGTGTCGAACCGGCTCCGCGCCTGGCGGACCTCCTGGGGCAGGGAGCACGCGAGGAACACGCTCCACGGCGCGCCGACACCGATCAGGGCCCACGGCCAGCCCCAGTCGATCGCGGCGACGACCACCAGCCCGACGTAGATCAGGAACACCGCGAAGTTCGGCCAGCCGAGCCCGTAGCGGCCGGCCCAGAGGTCGTCGGTGAACCGGAAGGCGTCCGGTCTTCCGGGCGGATAGCGGATCCCGATCTCCCGGCCCGTCCAGGCGGTGTTGATCCGGTCGCCGCAGTCGCCGTCGTTCGTCACGGTGAACTCCTGCCCGGTGGAGGAGTCCTGGAAGGTGGCGACGATCGCTATGCCGTCCGCCTCGGAACCTCTGTGCCGCGGCTCCTGCACCCGCTCGATCCGCCCCATTACCCGGACCGTCCGCTGGGCGCCGGTGACCCCTGCCAGCGACCGCCCGTACCCGAGCAGTGCCAATGTGCCGAGCACCCCGCACCAGAGCGCCAGATAGTCGTGCCAGCCCATGAGTCCTCCTCCTGTCCTCCGGGTACGGTCTGCCGGGGTTCGTTCGCTGCTGTGGCAACCCGCCGTGTCGAAGCGCGTCGAGTGCGGGTGACGCGCGGGTGATCAGCGTGCCGGGGCTCGTCGCACTACCTGGCCCTCACCGTTCGCCTCCAGCGAGGCACTGCCCTCGGGCCCGGTCACGCCGACCCTGATCGTGAGGGAGCCGGCGAGATGGTCGGCAGTGATCTGCCAGGACGTCGGGGAGTGGACGCCGAGCGTCGTTTCGGCCTCCTTGACCAGGGCCGGGAACCGCTCGTAGGGCAGGGAGAGCGGATCGAACTGGGGGGCCTTCGTGCCGCTCGGGGAGAACACGACCGACAGCACGCGGTCCTGCGCGAAGACGGTGATCGCCTGGCGCGGATCCTTCCCCTCGGTAAGGGAGTTGATGGCCTTGCGTAGTTCGCCGTCGTCGAGGAACGACTGGTCCGGCCCGAGAGAGACCGTCCCGGTCCCGGACGACACCACCGTGGTCGACCACGTCGAAGTGACCGTCGGTGCCGGAGAAGCGGCGGAGTCCTGCTGCTCGAACAGGTCCACGCGGAACAGGAAGACCACGGCAGCCGCAGCGAGCAGCAGGCCGAAGAGCCTGACGAAACCGGTCGAACGGCCCTCGGAAGGCTCGGTCACCATGGGCGACTCGGGAGCCGAATCCAGCTGGGCGCCGGCCGCCCGCTCCTCCCACTCCGGGGTCGGCCGCTTCACGATCGTCACCCGCCACGGCCTGTCCGGTGGATACTTCACCACCAGGACGCCGCGCGGCCGGTAGTCGGGGAGGTCGACCAGGTTGATGTCCTGAGTGATCCCGACGCGGTAGGCAGGCTCGTCGTCCGGTACGACGGTGAGATCGAACCGCACCGGCACGTCGCTCGTCTCACCCCCAATGGCGCGCAGGCTCTCGATCACCGCGAGCGCCGTTCGGGGCACGACCTCCGCCTCCCGGGCCCGCCTCGGCGCGCCGGCGAGGAGGAGCAACAGGCCGTAGACGATGGGCAGTCCCAAACCCCCGATGAACAAGGGCACTTTCTCGACGACCACACCGACGACTAGCGCGGCCAGCGAGCCCCCGATCACGGCCCCCGTCAGGAAACCGCGGGCGAGGGCGACCGGAGTGCTGCGCGAGGGCGGCGCGCTCGTGGTGATCGTCATACGGGTGATTGTGCCGGGCCGGGGTGACAGCCGGTAGGCCTGGGGCGGGCGTTGTTCACGCGGGGCCGGCAGGGTGCGGAGTGGGGCGGCTGTCAGGAGCAGTCGGAGCGATGGGCGAAGGGCTGCGCGCGCTCCTCGAAGGGCGGGTCCCGGATCGCGCCCGTCGCGGGGCGGTTTCGACGGGTGGCCCGGTTCGCCAGCTCCCGCGGTCGACCTCACGGGAGTTGGCGATGAGTGGGCGGTCTGTGCGCGAGCCGAGGGTCGGGCACGAGGGGCAGAACGGGCGCTGGGCCCGGGTGTCGAGCCTGCTGTTGGCGGGTGGCTATTGGGTGTCCGTGTTTTGTGTGAGTTGGTGGTTGAGGTTGGTGAGGGCGTTGTGGGTGGCTTTGGTGTGTTGGTTGGGGATGGTGTGTTTGGGGAGGAGGGTGGGCCATCC
>NZ_JBHWIJ010000252.1:0-12883 GCF_042732255.1 Kitasatospora sp. NPDC059803
TCGCCGCCCGCCTCTTTTGTTTATCCGACCCGCCCCGCCCGCCCCCCCCGCGGGGCGGGGGCGGCCGGCGTCGACGCCGTCGTGGCCGTCGGCGGCGACGGCATGGTCAACCTCGCACTCCAGGCCGTCGCCGGCACCGCCGTCCCGCTCGGCGTGATACCCGCCGGCACCGGCAACGACCACGCCCGTGCCTACGGCCTCCCGCTCGCCACCCCCGAAGCCGCCGCCGACGTCGTCGCCGCCGGACGCACCAGGACCGTCGACCTCGGCCTGGTCACCGCCGCCGACGGCACCACCCGCTGGTACGGCTCCGTCCTCGCCACCGGCTTCGACTCGCTGGTCAGCGACCGTGCCAACCGCCTGCGCTGGCCCCGCGGCCGGATGCGCTACAACCTGGCCATCCTCGCCGAGTTCGCCAACCTGCGCCCGCTGCCCTTCCGCATCACCCTCGCCGACGGCACCGTCATCGAACGCGACCTCACCCTGGCCGCCGTCGGCAACACCCGCAGCTACGGCGGCGGCATGCTCATCTGCCCCGACGCCCTCCCGGACGACGGCCTCCTCGACCTCACCCTCGTCGCCGCCATGCCCCGGCTGCGCATCGCCCGCTTCTTCCCCACCCTCTTCAAGGGCACCCACACCACCCACCCCGAAGTCACCACCCACCGCACCGCATCCCTGCGGATCGACTCCCCCGCCATCACCGCCTACGCCGACGGCGAGTTCATCGCGGCCCTCCCCGTCGACGTGAGCGCCGCCCCCGGGGCCCTTCACCTCCTGGTGCCGTGACCCACCCGTCTCCCCGTCGGAGCCGCGAGCCTCACCCGGTCAGGCGGCGGCGCCAGAGGAGCGGGCGGATCTCTATCGCTTGGGAGGGGTCGGCGTTCCAGATGACGGGCAGGCCGGCCTCGGTGAGCGCGGCGGCCACCTCGTGGCCGATGGCGGTGGTGGTCAGCGGGGAGGCGTCGAAACCGCCGTAGCGGAGGGCGAGGCCGTGGCCGGCGGCGGCGGAGTCGGTGGACTGGGTATGGAAGTAGACGTAGCCGCGGGCGTCCGGCGCCCCGGCGTCGGCGATCTCGGCGTCGCCGCAGGAACCGCAGCAGCTGAAGTGCTCCCGGGCGGTGATGCCGGCCTCCTCCAGGGCGGCGAAGGCCCGGGTGAGGCGTTCCGGGTCGGTCTCGCCGATCCAGCCGGTCTGCTCGCCGACGCGCTCCAGCCAGAGCCGGTCGGCCAGTTGCTCGGCCTGGTCGCGGGAGGGCGGGCGGTGGTCGCCGGAGACCAGGTGGTCCTCGGCGAGTTCGGCGAGCTCGGCGCGGGTGGTGTAGCCGCCGGCCAGGGTGAGGCGCAGCCGGTCGTGCAACTGCCGCAGGTCGTCGGCGGGCAGGTCGAGCGGCGGGGCAGGCTCGGGCTGCGGGCCCAGGTCGAGCGGCTGCCAGTCCAGGCCGTCGCCCCAGCCCGGCTCGTGCCGCGCCCAGCCCGTCATCGCGGCGATGACCGCCTCGGGACCGTCGGTGCGAACCTCGAAGTGCCGGGCGGCGGAGCCGTCGCGGTGTTCGAGCGTGTACTCGCCGCCTTCGGCGTGCCACACCTGGATGAAGACGTCCGGCAGGTCCGGTATCCGCTGGGCGACCAGGAAGCGGTCGCCCTTCGCGCCGATCCGCCGCACCAGCCGCGCCAACTCGGCCGCCTCCACCCGGAGGTGGCGCGTCCCGTCGTTCTCCTGCACCCCGATCGCCAGCATGTGGATCACCCAACCACACGCCACTGACAACGGCGCCGAGCCGCGGGACGCGCCCGCCGTCAGGCCGTTCCCGGCTCGTTCCCGGCCCGCCGTCAGCCCGCCCGCTGCTCGCGGCGGAGGCGGAACAGCACGTTGGGCCGCAGCGGGCCCTCGGGGGCGGTCGGGTCCTCAAAGTCGTCGGCGGGGTCGGACGTCATGCCGAGGCGGCGCATGACGGCCTGCGAGCGGTGGTTGGTCGCGGTGGTGACGGCGAGGATCTCGGGGAGGCCGAGGGCGTCGAAGCCGTGGGCGAGGACGGCGCGGGCCGCCTCGGTCGCGTAGCCGTGGCCCCAGGCGGCGCGGGCGAGGCGCCAGCCGATCTCGACGCCGGTGAAGGACAGGCCCTCGTCGACCTCGTCGAGGCCGGCCAGGCCGACGAACTCGCCGGTGGCGCGCACCTCGACGGCCAGCCAGCCGTATCCGCGCGCCGCGGTCTCGGCCTCGAAGCGCGCCACCGAGGCGTCGCACTGCTCGCGGGTGAGGACGTCCCCGAGGTGCTCGCGGACTTCGGGGTCGGCGTTCATCGCGGCCCAGGGTGCGAGGTCGGTGGCCCGCCAGGGGCGCAGGAGCAGGCGGTCGGTGCGCAGTTCGGTCATGCGGGCCAGCCAACGCCGACCGCGCCCGCCGGGGCAACCCGTTTTCCGCACCCCCGTACCCGGAGCGCTCCCCGGGGGCGCGCCGTACTCAGACGCCCGGGGTCGCGGTGATCCGGCCGGCGTCGATCGCGGCGACCAGTTCGGCGTGGTCGAGCGCCGTCTGGTCGGCGTACCGGACGGAGAAGTCGGCGATCGCCTCGGCGAAGGCGTCCGCGCCGCCCAGGTAGCCGGCGATGGCGAGGCGGTCGCCGGTGCGCGCGTGGGCACGGGCCAGGGTGCGGCCGCACAGGTCGGCGTAGGCGCGCAGGCCGGACGGGGCCAGGTCGGCGACCTCGACCGAGCCCTTCATGTCGCGCAGTTGGCGCCCGTAGAAATGGCGCCCGGCGGGGCCGGCGGTCCAGCCGAGGAAGATGTCGCCGGCGGCCTGCATGAGGTGCTGGCCGGTGACGACACGGCGCCCGCCGCGGTGGACGGAGACCTCGGCGTCGACCCGGGTGGGCGGCAGGTGGTCCTCCAGGACGGACCGTCCGGCCTCCTTGAGCTGGAGGAACAGCGGGTCGCGGGTGTCCCGGCCCTCCAGCAGGACGATGTAGCAGCGGGTGCCGACGCTGCCGACACCGACGACCTTCATCGCCGCGTCGACGAAGCGGTAGCGGTCGAGGAGGACGCGACGGTCCTCGGCGAGGGCGGCCCGGTAGTCGCTGAACACCTTGCCGATGTCGCGCAGTTCGTTCTTCTTCAGCGGTTCGATGAGCGGTGGCGCGCTGATGATGCGCCGCTGCCCGTCGCGTTCCTCGGTGAGCTTGCCGAAGGCGTGCAGGCTGGTGCGGCGGCGGGCCTGGGCGAGGTCGGCCTCGGCGCGCTTGCGCTGCCGGGGTTTGCGGAGCAGCGCCAGCAGGTCGCCGGCGTCGATCCGGGAGTACCAGACGTCGAGTTCGCCGAGCCCGGCGAGGCGGCGCATGGCGGTGGCGTAGCCCTCGACGGCGGTGCGGGCGGCGCGGTGGGCGCGGTCCTCGTCCTGTCCGTGGTCGCGGGCGGCGACGGCGATGCTGGCGGCCAGCCGTTTGACGTCCCACTCGAAGGGGCCGGGGTGGGTCTCGTCGAAGTCGTTGACGTCGAAGAGCAGGGCGCGTTCCGGCGAGGCGAACAAGCCGAAGTTCACCAGGTGGGCGTCGCCGCAGAGTTGGACGGTGAGGCCGGTGTCGGGGACGGCGCCGAGGTCGGCGGCCATGACGGCGGCGGCGCCGCGCAGGTAGGCGAAGGGGGTGTCGGCCATCCGCCCGTAGCGGATCGGCAGCAGCCGGGCGACCCGGCCCTCGCCCTGGCGCACCAGCACCTCGACCGGGTCGGGCCGGTCGGCGGCGGGGATCCACCGCCCGTGGGCGGAGCGGGAGACGCGGTCACGGGCGGCCCGGCCGTGCCGGCGGCGTTCGGCGGGGGTGGTCATGCGCGGCTCCTCGGTCGGCGGGACGGCGGGGACGGCGGGGACGGCGGGAGGACGAAACGGCGGACGGCGGGCGGGGTGCGTTTCCCCGCGACGCTAGGCCACGAGTGCCGGAACGCGCACCGCACGCCCTCCGGCACTCGGCCGACCGGATGAAGCCCGCCGGACGAAGCCCCCCGGCCCCCGGCTCACTGCACGGTGAAGTCCGCCATCATCGCCATGTCCTCGTGCTCCAGGTTGTGGCAGTGCATCATGTACGTCCCCTGGTAGTCGGTGAAGCGCACCAGGACCTCGACCGCCTCGGCCGGGCGCAGGTCGACGGTGTCCTTCCAGCCGCCGTCGTACGGGCCCGGGTCGCGGCCGTTGCGGCTGAGCACCTGGAACTGGTTGAGGTGGACGTGGACGGGGTGGTGCAGGTCGGAGGTGAAGCGCCACCGCTCGGTGCTGCCGAGGGCGGGCCGGGCGAGGTCGCGGCCGGGCCGGTACAGGTCGCCGTTGATGGTCCAGCCGTAGCTGCCGCTGCGCCGGAAGACGAACTTGCGGGTGACGTCGACGGCGGAGGCGTCCAGTTCCTCGACCGCGGACAGCTCGTCGGGCACGGTCGAGTCGTCGCCGACCTTCTTGCCGGAGACGTCGAAGCGCATCACCTCCGCCGTACGGCCGCTGCCGAAGAGGTTGAGCAGGCGCACCGAGGTGCCCGGGGCGTAGCGGGAGAAGTCGACGACGATGTCGAAGCGCTCGGCGGGGGCGATCTCCAGCACGTCGTGGGCGATCGGGGCGGCGAGCAGGCCGCCGTCGGAGCCGATCTGGACGAGGGCGTCGCCGCCGGAGGGCTGCGGGTCGAGCCGGAGCCGGTAGGGGCGGGCGTTGGAGGCGTTGAGCAGGCGCAGCCGGTAGCGGGCGCGGTCGACGTCGAGGCGGGGCCAGGGGGCGCCGTTGACGAGGATGACGTCGCCGAGGACGCCGTTCATGTAGTCGTCGGTGACGCCGGGCGAGGCGAGGTCCTCGTCGATGGCGGGGTAGCGGAAGGAGCCGTCCTCGGTGAAGGAGCGGTCGGCGAGCATCAGCGGGAGGTCGCGGTCGCCGCGCGGCAGCGGCAGGGCGCTCTCCTCGTCGTCGTGGACGAGGTGGAAGCCGGCCAGGCCGCGCCAGACGCCGGGGCCGGTGAAGCCCATCCGGTGGTCGTGGTACCAGAGGGTGGCGGCGCGCTGCTTGCCCGGGTAGGTGTGGGTGCGCTCGCCCTCGGCGGTGCGCCCGGCCTCGTGGCCCATCCCCGCCATGCCGGGCATGTCGGACATCCCCGGCATGCCCGCCGCCCTCTGGCCCGCACTGGAGGAGCCGACCGGCAGCAGCAGGTCGACGGGGTAGCCGTCGCTGTCGGCCGGGGTGTGGCCGCCGTGCAGGTGGACCACGGACGGCACCGGCAGCTCGTTGCGGTGCTTGACCACCGCCGCCCGGCCGGACCGGGTGACCACCGTCGGCCCGGGGAAGGTGCCGCCGTACGTCCAGGCCTCGGTCCTGACGCCGGGCAGGATCTCCAGCTCGGCGACCCGCTGGGTGATCTCGTAGTAGTCGGCCGTCGCGTCGGTGCGCACCGGCTGGAGCACCGCGGGCACCGGCAGCGGCACCTGGAACGGCTCGGGCAGGTCGAGGCCGCTGCTGAGCAGCCGGCCGGGGTGGCCCTCGGCGAACAGCCGGGCTGCGGCGGGGCCGGCGACGGCAGCCAGCGCGCCCGCGCCGAGGACGGAGGCGCCGACGCCCAGGAACCGTCGACGGTTCACTTGGACACCTCCAGCGGCGCGCCGGGGCGCGGCAGGCGTCCGCTGCCGTCCGGCTCGGACAGATGGTCCGCGCGGGCGGGCAGCGGCAGCCGCCAGACGCCGACCAGCCCGAACAGGACCCCGCTGACCAGCAGCACCCCGAGGGTGACGTGCACGCTGATCGACCGCGCGTAGCCGGCGGCGATCTGGCCGACGACGGCGACGGTCAGCACGGCGGTGGTCCACAGCGGCCAGAGCGGGCCACGGCCGGGCCGGCGAACCAGCGCGGCCGCCGCCAGTTGGCAGAGGACCACGGTGGCCAGCGTCATCGCGTTGCCCTCGTGGTCCTTGAGGGACTCGTAGGTGCCGTTGAGGAAGCTGCCGGCCAGCATGACCTGGAGCAGGGCCAGGACCGCCAGGGTGGTCGCGGTGATGCGCAGCAGGATCAGCGGCCAGCGGGGCGCGGCGGCCGCGGGAGGACTGCTCATGTCGGGCTACTCTCTGCTTCGGCGGGTCGGGCGGGTCCGACGGGGCGGGCGAGAGCGTAGCTGATCCGACATCACTATCAGCTCCAATAAAGGGGTTTGGACTTTCCCGGCTACCCCATTGCGCCTACTCGGCCCGGCTTTTGTCACCCGTACGAGCGAGGCTCTGGTGCGCCCGTCCAGCGATCCTCAAGCAGGTGCCGTGACCAGCCCGAAGGGCCCCTTCCGGCGGTACCGGACGGGGCCCTTCGGGCTTTCACGGGCCTCGGCTACTGCCGGGCGGCGCCCAGCGCCACCGGGCGGGTGCGCAGCAGGGCCCGGGCGGGCAGCCCGGTCGCGCCGAGGCAGAGCAGGACGGCTCCGGCGGCCAGCGGCAGGGCGAGCGCCGGCGGGATGTACGGGGAGGAGTTGGCGACGCCCCGGGCGATCGGGACGAGGGCGATCCAGGCGATCCCCCCGCCGATCACCAGGCCGGTCGCGGCGACCAGCAGCGCCTCCCAGCGCATCATGCCGCGCACCTGGCGCCGGGTGGTGCCGGCCAGTCGGAGCAGGGCGACCTCGCGGCGCCGGTCGAGGACGGTCATCACCAGGGTGTTGACGGCGGTGACGGCGGCGAACCCGCCGAGCACGCCGGCCATCACGGTGTTGGCCCAGGCGTTCAGCTCCATCATCTTGTCGGACTGGGCGACGAATCCGGCCCGGTCGGTCACGGTCGCCCCGCCGGGGCCCGCGAGGCCCGCCAGCGCGGCCGCCACCGCCGTACGGTCGGCGCCCGGTGCGTCGGCGACCAGCACCTGGCTGTCGTACCCGGCGGTGACGTGCCCGGCGACGACCGCCCGGGGCAGCAGCACCTGGCCGAAGCCGAGCCCGCGGTCGTAGACGGCGACCACGGCGGGCTGCACCGGGGTGCCGTCGCCGAGCCGCAGCGGCACCCGGTCGCCGACCTTGACGTCCAGGGCGTCGGCCAGCGTGGCGTCCAGGGCCACGGTGTCGGCGGCGCGGCCCAGGTCGGCGAGCGAACCGCTGCGCACGCCCAGGTCGAGCACCCGGGACAGCCGGGCCGGGTCGCCGTCGACGCCGAGCGCGGTGGCGGAGCCGAGCTGCATGTCGTGGGTGTACACGGCGGCGGTGCGCAGCACGCCGACCGCAGCGTCCACACCGGGCACCTTGGCGGCCCGGGCGGCGGTGCCCGCGGGCAGGCCGGGGCCGGTGGAGCCGATCACGTGGTCGGCGACGATGCCGTCCCGCACGTTCGCGCCGGTGGCGTGGCTGATGGTGCTCTGGAGGAACAGCAGGGTGCCGCAGAAGGCGGTGACCAGCACGATCGGGGTGATCGCGGAGGCCAGCCGGCGGGCGTTGGCTCGGGTGTTGTCGGCGGCCAGCGAGCCGGGGGCACCGCCGGCCCGCAGCGGGGCGCCGAACACCGCGGCGGCGACCCGCGCCACCCAGGGGCCGAGCAGCGCGACGGCCAGCATGAAGCACATGACCACGCCGAGCGCGGTGTTGGCGGCGTTGATGCCGTCCAGGGCGGCCGCGAGGGCGGCGGCCACCACGCCGCCGGCGGCGAAGAGCAGCCCGATGACGGTCCGCACCTTGCCGGGGTGGCCCGGTTCGACGGCGGCCGCGCCGAGCGCCTGACCGGGGCGCAGCTTGGCGGGGCGGCGGGCGGCCAGGAAGCCGGCGGTCAGCGCGGCGAGGGTGCAGATGAGGACGGCGGCGAGCATCGGCAGCGGGCCGACGTCCAGCCGCACGCCCTGCGGCACGGCGCCGCGCGAGGTCAGTTCGTCGAACCACCAGCGGGCCAGGGCCAGTCCGGGCAGGATGCCGAGCGCCCCGGCGACCGGCGCGACCAGCATCGCCTCGGTGGCGATGGTGCGGCGGATCTGTCGCGGGGTGGCGCCGATGGCGCGCAGCAGGGCGAACTCGCGGGCGCGCTGGCCGGTGGCCAGGGCGACGGTGCTCATCACGACGAAGATCGCGGTCATGGTGGCGTAGCCGCCGAAGCTGCCGCCAAGCCCCATCAGCAGGGTGCGGGCCTCGCCGATGGCGGGCTGTTCGACGGTGCCGCGGCCGTCGCCGGTGAAGACCTTGGCGCCGCCGTTCTCGGCCTTGGCCTCCAGGCCGATGGCCGGGGTGCCGGCGGCCTTGGCGTCCGCTGCTTGGGTGCCCGCAGCCTTGGCGTCTGCGGCCTTGGTGCCGGGGGCCTGGGCGTCGAGGGCCTGGCGGACCTGCGCGACCAGCGCGGCGCGGTCCACGCCCTCGCGCGGCTGGACGGCGATCGCGTCGATCCGGCCGGGGTGGCCGGAGAGGCGGTCGGCGGTGGCGTCGGCGAACCAGGCGGTGGGGCCGGCGGACTGGGCGGCGGCCAGGCCGGAGACCCGGTAGTCGCCGGTGCCGCCGGGGGCGGTGAGGGTGAGCTTCGCGCCGGGCGCGAGGTGGGCGGCGCGCGCCGTGTCGGCGTCCAGCACCACCTCGTCGGCGCCGGGCGCACGGCCCTCGACCAGTTGGTCGGCCGGGCCGGCGATGCCGAGCGCGGCGAAGCCCCGGCCGGTCAGGGCGGGGGTGCCGGCGCCGGCCGGCAGCGGAAAGGCGCTGTCCGGGCGGGCCGCGGCGACCCCGGGCAGTGCGGCGATCCGGCCCACCAGGGCGGCGTCCGTCCGGGCCCGCTCGGGGGTGGTCTGCTCCCTGGTCTCGGTGTCGCGGCCGACATTGGCGGTGATCCGCACCATCGGGTCGGCCGCGACCACCACCGGGGTGCCCGCGTACCGCTGCGGTGCGACGCTCGCGGTCAGTCCGGTCTGCAGCAGCACGCCGCAGGCCACCACCACGGCGGCGCCCAGCACCAGGGCGACCAGGGTGCCCACGAAGGAGGCGGGTCGAAAGCGCACCGAGGCGCGCGCCAGTCCGTTGCTCATGCCCCTGCCCCGTTCCACTCGTCGATCGGTCCACGCCACCCGTTCACGCCGCGACCCCCACCGGGCGGGCGGTGAGCGAGACCATCCGGTCGGCGACGGCCTGCGCCTGCGGGTGGTGCAGCTCGTCGACGAGCGCGCCGCCGGCCAGGAACAGCGCCCGGTCGGCGAACGAGGCCGCCACCGGGTCGTGGGTCACCATGACCACCGTCGCGCCCAGGTCGTCCACGGCGCGCCGCAGCAGGCCCAGCACCTCGTGCGCGGTGCGGGTGTCCAGCGCGCCGGTCGGCTCGTCGGCGAACACCACGTCCGGGTCGGTGATCAGCGCGCGGGCGATCGCCACCCGCTGCTGCTGGCCGCCGGAGAGCTGGCCGGGCCGCCGCTTGGCGTGCTCGCCGAGGCCGACCTGGGCCAGCAGCTCCCGGGCCCGGGCGCGATCCTGGCGCTCGCCGGCCAGCCGCTGCGGGAGCAGCACGTTCTGCTCCACCGTCAGCGAGGGCAGCAGGTTGAAGGACTGGAAGATGAAGCCGATCCGGCTGCGGCGCAGCTTGGTGAGCCGGTCCTCGCTCAGCCGGGTGATGTCCTCGCCGCCGAGGCGGATCTCCCCCTGGTCGGGCTTGTCCAGGCCCGCCGCGCACTGCAGGAAGGTCGACTTGCCGGAGCCGGACGGGCCCATCACGGCGGTGAAGGTGCCCCGGGCCAGCGCCAGGTCGATCCCGCGCAGCGCGTGCACGGTCTCGGCGCCGCGGCCGTAGGTGCGGCGCACCCCGCGCAGCTCGATCGCCGGACGGGCGCCCTGCTCGGTGTACGGGCCGCCGCCGTACGCCCCCGTCGCGTACGGTCCGGCGGCGTGCGGTCCGGCGGCGTACGGCTCGGTCGATGGGCGGTCGTGGCGGCGTGCCATGGGTGGGCCTTCCTTCGGGGATCGTCGGTGGTCGTCGACGGGTTCCACGTTAGAAAAGGCCAGGCCGGCGGACCATGGAGGCCGCTGGCGGACCGGGGGTGGGGATATCCCCACCCCCCTCCGGGGGCCTGCGGGCCGGCGCCGGGCGGGCTCACACCGGGTCGGCGGCGATCTCCCCGTAGGCGGCGGCGAGTTCGGCGAGCACGGGGTGCGCCGGGTCGAAGGCCGTACCGTCGACCGCGGCCAGCGGCCGGACGCCGACACCCGCGTTCACCGCGAACGCCGCCGTGAAGCGGCCCAGCCCGGACGCGTCCACCCACTCGCGCGACTGCGGCCCGCCGTACGCGCCGGCCAGCAGCGCGGCGGTCACCCCGGGCAGGCTCGGGCCGTCCGGCCAGACCAGTCGGCGGCCGTCGAGGAAGCCGACGTTCCAGGTGGCGCCCTCGACCACCCCGCCGCCGTCCGGCTCCACCAGCAACACGTCGTCGTAGCCGTCGAGTTGGGCCCGCCTGCGGTGGTGGACCAGGCCGAACAGGCCGACGTGCTTCACCTCCGGCAGCTCCCGCCGGTACCCGACCGTGCGCACCCGCAACGGGGCCGGCGCGGCCACCGCCGCCGGGCGGGTGGTCAGCAGCAGCCGGGGCGCCGCCGGGCCGCCGGGGCGCTCCAGGCCGAGCTCCGGGTCGTACACCGTCACCCGGACGATCACCGGCGCGCCGTCGGCGGGCAGCACCGCGCGGATCCGCTCCCGCACCGCCGCCCGGTCCAACTCGGCGGCGAACAGCACCCCGCAGTCCCGGACCAGCCGGTCCAGGTGCAGCGCCAGGCCCCGGACCCGGCCCGCATCGACGCGCAGGGTGGTGAAGTGCCCGTAGTTCAGCAGCCCCAGTGCGGCCAGCCGCGCCGGGTCGGCCGGCGCGCCGTCGATCTCGATCTCAGCCATCCCCCGAGTCTGCCAGCCCCGGCACGGCCGCCACCGGGGCCTCCGCTCTCGGCGCCGGGGGCGGGGTCGGGGCCGCCGGGGCCTGGGTCGCCGCCGGGCGGTACGGGCTGACCACCTCGCGGCCCGCCGCCAGGGCCAGCTGCTCGAAGTGCTCGATCTTGTAGGCCAGCCCCTCCGGCTCCCCGGCGTCCGACCACCGCCACGCCTCCGCCCACCACTGCGGGCCGCGCACCAGCGGCCGGCCCGCGAGCGCCAGATGCAGCGCCAGCGTCGAACGCGCGTACTCGTGCACCCAGCCGTCGGCCGCCCGGTAGTCGGGCGTCTCGTCCAGCCGCAGCCAACGGCCCTCGCAGCCGGCGGCGAGCATCGGCACCCAGCCCCAGCCCCGGTCCGCGACCAGCAGGTGCAGCCAGCCGCCCTCCTCGCACACCCGGTACGGCGGGAGCTGCGGCATCCGGGCCAGGGCCAGCGAACGCTTCCAGCCGACCACCCAGAGGCCGCGACGCAGGTAGTAGCGGACGGCGTGCTGCCAGGACCAGTGCGCCTCCAGCCGGAAGCCGGGCAGGCCCTCCGCGGCGGCCGCCGCGTACACCTCGTCCAGCGCCCCGGCGGCCAGCCCCCGGCCGCGCGCCTCCGGAATCAAGTAGAGGGAGGAGACGGCCAGTTGGCCGGGCCCCTTGGTCCAGTTGTCCACCGCCACCGTGCCGGCCACGGCGCCGCCCTCGTCCAGCACCCAGTAGCGGCGCCGGTAGAGCTCGCCGCCGGGCCACTCCCGGCCGCTCTCCCCCAGCCGCTCGCGCCACCGGCGCTCGGCCTCCGGCGTCAGCGCGTCCGGGGCCACCAGCTCCCCCAGCTCACCCTCCACCAGGGACGCCAAGTCCCAGAGGGCGAACCGCCGTTCGTCCCCCTCGGCGACCGCCCGCAGCCGCGGCCCCGCCGCCAGCCGGTCCTGCGCCCGCTCCACTGCCGCATCCCACGACCTCACCACGCCGACACGATAGCGGGAGCGCGGGCACTTTCCGTAATCCGACGAACACCGAACGTCAGATCGGATGCGAAGGTCTCCGGGCGAAGGCCCCGACGGATGGTAGGGGAAACCCGACCAGAGGACTCGACCTGACCGTGATGACCAGGCTGACCTGCGGCGATGCAATGAACGGGTGATGAATCGGCACGACTCCCCAGACCGGCGGCACGCCGCCGCGTGGTGCGGCGGATGGCTCCTCGCGGCCGGGTGGGCCGGGGCCTTCCCGCTGCTCTCCGACCTCGGCCCGCACCGCGCCTGGGGCGCCTGCGCCGCCGTCGGCTACCTGCTGGCGGCGCTCGCCGCCCTCCTGCCGACGCGCCGGGGCCGGCCGCTGTCCATCGCCCTCGCGCTCACCGGGGCCGTCGCCGTACCGCTGCTCGCCCTCGTACTGACCGGCCAGGGGCAGAGCGAGGTCGGGGTGATCGAACGCTCCGGGGCCCTGCTGCTGCGCACCGGGACGCCGTACCTCGCCGAGCCCAGGACGGTGGCCGAGTACACCCCGTACCTGCCCGGGATGGCGCTCCTCGGACTGCCCCGGGCCCTGCTCGACGGGCTTCCGCTCGGCGGCCTGTCACTCGATGGTCTGCCACTCGACGGGCTGCCGCTCGCCCGGGTGGCGGGCGACGCGCGGCTCTGGTGCGCGGCCGCGTTCCTCGCCTGCCTGCTGCGCTCCGCGCCCACCGGGCGGCGGACCGCCCGCGCCGCGCCGACCGCCCCACCTGTCGGCCGGCGGACCGTCCTGGCCGCGCTGACCGCCTCGCCCGTCGTCGCACTGCCGCTCTGCGTCAGCGGCGTCGACCTGCCGATGACCGGCCTCTGCTGGCTCGCACTCACCCTCGCCGCCCGACGGCGCCCCGCCCCCGCCGGACTGGCCCTCGCCGCCGCCTGCTCGCTCAAGTGGACGGCCTGGCCGGCCGTCGCCGTGGTCACCGCGCTGCTCGCCGCCACCGCCGGACGGCGCCCCGCCCTGCGCGCCGCCGCCGTCGCGGTGGGCGGCACGGCCCTGCTCGGCCTGCCCGGCGGCCTGCGCGC
>NZ_JBHWIJ010000253.1:0-12613 GCF_042732255.1 Kitasatospora sp. NPDC059803
GGGGGGGGGGGGGGCTGCCCCCCCGCCCGCCGGGGTCGCCCCCCCTGGGTGTTCACACGTCGGGCCGGCCGCGCCCGGGGCCTAAATCCCCCCCCACGCCCTGGGTCAGTAGGCGGCGGTGAAGCGGGTGCGGCGGTGCGCGGGCTGCTCGGCCTCGTCGAGCAGGGCGACGGCGAGGTCCTCCATGGAGATCACCGAGGCGCCCTCGGCGTCCACCAGCAGTTCGTCCCGTCCGAGCCGGAAGCGGCCGGTGCGCTCGCCGGGTTCGAGCAGGGCGGCGGGGCTCAGGTAGGTCCAGTCGACGTCCGGGTCGGCGGCGCGGTAGAGGTCGAGCTGCTCGCCGCAGGCCCGGGCGATCGACCGGAGCTCGGCGGGGAAGCCGGGGTCGTCGGCGAGGGCCGTCCCGCCGCGGCCGGGGAGGGTGAGGCTGCCCGCGCCGCCGACGGCCATCAGGCGCACGCCCGTTCCGGCGAGACCGGCCAGCAGGCCCCGGGTGGCGGCGGACAGCTCGTGCTCGCTGCCGGGCGCCGGGCGGGTGGCGGTGATCACCAGGTCCTGCCCGGCGGCGAGGCGGGCGACGTCCTCGGGGTTGCGGGCGTCGCCGACACCGAGGGCGACGGCGGCCGGCAGGCCGTGCGGTTTGGCGGGGTCGCGCAGGACGGCGGTGATCCGGTGGTGGCGGGCGAGCGCCTCGGTCACCACTCGGCTGCCGACGTTGCCGGTGGCGCCGAACACGGTGATGTGCATGGAGGTTCTCCTGGTGCGGTGGGTGCCAGCGGCTGCTGGGCGGGGATCGGGGAGTGCGGAGGGGAGTTCGGCGGGAGCGGGGCGGGGTCAGGCGTTCTCGCGGACGGGCGGCGCGGCGGCCGGGGCGGTGGCCGGGGCGGTGGGTACGGCGGGCGCGGTGGTGCTGGGGCGGCGCCGGGTCTGGGCCGCGATCAGCGAGCCGAGGACGATCAGTGCGCCGAGCGCCTGGAGCGGGCTGAGGTCCTGCCCGAGGGCCAGCCAGCCGATCGCGGTGGCGACCACCGGGCTGAGCAGCGAGAGGAAGGAGACCGAGGTCGGCGGTAGTGCCCGGATCCCGCGGAACCAGAGCGCGTACGTGAGCGCCGCGCCGATCAGGCTGAGGTAGCCGTAGCCGAGCAGGTTGCCGCCGGTGAGGTGGGACGGCGGGGCGCCCTCGACGAACAGCGCGACCGGCACCAGCAGCAGTCCGCCGGCGGTGAGCTGCCAGCCGGTGGTGGCGAGCAGCGGGGCGGGGGAGACCCAGCGCTTGGAGAGGACGACGCCGGTGGCCATGACGACCGCGCCGGCGAGTGCGGCGGCCACGCCGACGGCGTCCAGCTGGGCGTTGGCCCGCAGGACCAGCAGGCTGACGCCCGCGATCCCCGCGATGCCGCAGATCACCGTGCGCGGTGTGAGCCGGTCGCCGAGCAGTGCGGCCGAGAGTCCGGCGGTGATCAGCGGCTGGACGGCGCCGACGGTGGCGGCGACCCCGCCGGGGAGGCGGTAGGCGGCGATGAAGAGGAGGGCGAGGAAGGCGCCGATGTTCAGCGCGCCGAGGACCGGTGCGCGCCACCACCAGCTGCCCTTCGGCAGCCGGCGGGTGACGGCGATCAGCAGCAGCCCTGCGGGCAGGGCCCGGAGGACGGCCGCGAGGAGTGGACGGTGGGGCGGGAGCAGTTCGGTGGTGACGATGTACGTCGACCCCCAGACGGCGGGGGCTATCGCCGTCACCAGCACGATTCCGAGGCGGTTTCTTAGCACTAAGCAAATGTATCTCAGCGCTAAGGCATCTCTCACCGCTTTGACGGGGTGACGTGGCTCACAGTTACCTCATCGCTAAGGAATCCCGGCGGAATCCCCTACCCTGAACCTGTGGCAGATGCAGATCATGTGGACCGAGTAGTCGCGCAGTGGGCCGCCGAACGCCCCGACCTGGACGTCTCCCCGATGGAGGTGATCGGCCGGCTCAAGCGCCTCTACCGCCTGATGGACGCGGAGCTCAACCGGACCTTCGGCGAACACGGCCTGGACGCCGCCTCCTTCGACGTCCTCGCCACCCTCAAGCGCAGCGGGCCGCCCTACCGCCTCACCCCCACCGGACTGATGCAGTCCGCCATGGTCACCTCCGGCGCCATCACCCAGCGCCTCGACCGCTTGGAGGCCCGCGGCCTGGTCACCCGCACCCAGAGTGACCAGGACGGCCGCAGCCGCGTGGTCGGGCTCACCCCCGAGGGCCACGCCCTGATCGACAGCGCCCTCCCCGACCACCTCGCCACCGAGCGGCTCCTCCTCGCCGGCCTCGACGCCCCCCGGACCGCCGCGCTCGTCGACGCCATGCGCACCCTCCTGGCCGCCCTCGGCGACAGCCCGGAGTGAGCGGGCGGGCAGGCGGGCGGACCTCCCCGCCCGACCGGCCTACGGGTTGACCGCCACCGCCTTGAAGAAGGTGTAGTGGAACGTCCCGCCCGGCTCGGCCGTGCGGCGCAGTTCGGCGATGCCGCGGTCGAAGGCGTCGGGGGTGGTCAGACCGGCGGCCAGCGCCTCGGTGCGGACGGCCTCGACCATCGCGACGAAGGTGCGCCGGGTGAAGCCCTCGACCAGGGTGGGGCGGGCGCCGTCGGCGTGGACGGTGCGGGGGCGGACGGCCACGTCCCGGAAGCCGGCCTCCGACAGGATCGGGTACAGGCGGCGCCCGAGCAGGGCGTCGCCGCCCGCCGCCGCCTGGAGCCGCACCAGCAGGTCGACCGCGTCGCGGGCCGCCGGGCCCTGCGGGTGGAAGAAGGCCGAGCCGTGGTCGCCCTCGATCACCGTGATCGTCCCGCCCGGCCGCAGCACCCGCCGCAGCGCGGTCAACGCGGCCACCGGATCGGCCAGGTGCTCCAGCACGAAGCACACGAAGACGTGGTCGAACGCGCCGTCCGGGAAGGGGAGTCGGTGCAGGTCGCCGTGGTGCCAGGTGACCCGCGCGGTGGGCGCCTCGGCCGCCACCCGGGCCCGGGCCTGCGCCAGCGACTCCGCCGAGACGTCCACCGCCGTCAGCAGCACGCCGGGACTGGCGGCCAGCAGGTGCGCGGTCTGCGCCCCCACCCCGCAGCCGGCCTCCAGCACCCGGCTGCCCGCCGGGTACGCGGTGCCCGCGTGCAGCAGCTCGGCGAGGGTGTCCGCCTGGTCGCCGAGCCGTTGCGCCTCGGTCTCCGAGTAGCCGTGGACGTAACCCGGGACGTAGCCGGTGAGATGGTCGGGGCCTTCGGTGTCCTGCCGGTCGTTCAGTGGTGCCGTTTCCGTGGTCATGGCCCCACCCTCACGCCACAATGGCCCGGTGAACAGGTCCAAAGAAGCGCCGGATGACAGGTCCAAACAGGCGGACCCGGGCGCCGACTTCCTCCAGCTCGACACCGCCGACGCCCCGCCCGGCGGCCTGACCGGCTGGCTCGCCCGCCGACTGCGCGAGGCCATCGCCGACGGCCGCCTCCCCACGGGCAGCAGGCTGCCCGCCACCCGGGGGCTGGCGGCCGAACTTGGCGTCTCCCGGGGAGTGGTGACCGACGCCTACCGGCGCCTCGCCGAGGAGGGCCAGATCGCCGGCCGGGGCAGGGGCGGCACCGTCGTCGTCGCGGTTCCGGCGCCGCCCGCGCCCCCGTTGTCAGCCACACCCCCGGCCCCGCCGCGCGCCCGGCCGGAGCCCGTCCTGTTCCACGCGGACCCCGACCCCGAGGTGTTCGACCTGCTGCGCGGCACGCCCGCCCGGATCGACCTCACGCCCGGCGTGCCCGACCTCGCCGCCTTCCCCCGCACCGCCTGGCTGCGCGCCGAACGCGCCGTCCTCGACGGCCTCGCCGCCGCCGACCTCGGCTACGGCGACGTCCGCGGCACCCCCGCACTGCGCCGGGCCGTCGCCCACTGGCTGGCCCGCAACCGGGGCATCCGCGCCGACCCGGACGAGGTGCTGATCGTCGCCGGGACGGCCCAGGCCCTCGCCCTGCTCGGCCGGGCCCTCGGCCGGATGGGCGTCACCGAGGTCGCCGTCGAGGACCCGGGCTCGCTCGGCGCCCGCCAGCACCTCGCCCACTGGCTCGCCGCGACCCCGCCCGTCCCGGTCGACGCCGAGGGTGTCCGGGTCGACGCGCTGCGCGCCACCGGCGCCCCGGTCGTCCTGCTCACCCCGGCCCACCAGTACCCGACCGGGGTCGTCCTCGGCGGCGAGCGGCGGCGCGAACTGCTGCGCTGGGCGGGCGAGGGCGGCCTGGTCATCGAGGACGACTACGACGCCGAGCACCGCTACGACCGCCCGCCCGTCCCCGCGCTGCGCGCTGCCCTGCCGGAGCAGGTCTGCTACGCGGGCAGCATCTCCAAGCTGCTCGCCCCCGCGCTGCGCACCGGCTGGCTGCTGGTGCCGCCGCGGCTGCGCGAGGCCGTCCTGGAGGCCAAGCGGTTCGCCGACCTGGGCAACCCGGTGCTGCCGCAGCTGGTGCTGGCCCGGCTGATGGAGTCCGGCGAACTCGACCGCCACCTGCGGCTGTTGCGCCACCGCCACCGCCGCCGACGGGACGCGATGATCGCCGCCGTCCACGCCCACCTCCCCGGCGCCACCGTCCACGGCGCGGCGGCCGGCCTGCACCTGATGCTCACCCTGCCGCCCGGGGGCCGCTGTACGGACACCGAACTGGCCACGGCGGCGCTCGCCGAGGGCGTCAAGGTGCAGCCGCTGTCCTGGCACGCGCGGCTGCCGTACCCACCGGGACTGGTGCTCGGCTACGCGGCGGGTGCGCCGGGGGAGATCGCGGAGGGGATCGCCGTCCTGGGGCGGTTGCTGCGCCGGTAGGGCTGAGGGCTGAGGTCTGAGGGCGGCCGGTGCCCGGGTCCCCCGTCCGCGCGGGCGCGGGTGTGCTCCTCCGGGGTCCGGGCTATGGTGGCGACGGGCTCGGGTGCCTTGACGGGCTCGGGTGCCTTGACGGGCCGTATCCCGCTGCCGACCTCAGGGAGGCGTGATGGCCGTGCTTCGGCGCACCGTCCAGTTCGGCGCGATGCTGGTGGT
Source organism: Kitasatospora sp. NPDC059803 (assembly GCF_042732255.1). Taxonomy (NCBI): domain Bacteria; kingdom Bacillati; phylum Actinomycetota; class Actinomycetes; order Kitasatosporales; family Streptomycetaceae; genus Kitasatospora; species Kitasatospora sp. NPDC059803. The sequence continues at coordinate 5,042 of NZ_JBHWIJ010000253.1, forward strand.
GTTGGCGGCCACGCTCGGGCCGGTTCCGGCCGGGTCAGTGTCGGCGTCGGCACCGGCGTCCGTGCCGGAGTCGATACCGGACGTGCCGGGGTCGATACCCGGGAGGGTCAGTGCCCCGGGTGAGGGGACGGTGGTGGCGGAGATGGCCGATCAGGACGCGCGGCAGCTCGCGGGGCGCCGGATCGTACTCTCCTACGCCGGTCCGACACCGCCGCCGGGCGTGCTGCAGACGATTCGGGAGGGGCGGGCGGCCGGGGTCATCCTGTTCGCCGAGAATGTCACGAGCCCGGCGCAACTCGCCGAGGCCGTCGGTCAGTTGCGGCAGGCGGCGGCGCAGTCGCCGGTGTCCGAGGGGCTGTTGCTGATGACCGACCAGGAAGGCGGCAAGGTGCGCCGCCTGCCCGGCGAGCCCGAACTCTCCGCCCGCCGGACCGGATCGGAGCCCGACCCGCTCGGCGCGGCGGGCCGCGCCGGGGTCGGCGCCGCCGGGACGCTCGCGGACGCGGGGCTCAACGTGAACCTCGCGCCGGTGCTGGACGTCTACGACACCCCGGGCAACTTCATCGACCGCCATGAGCGCTCCTACGGTCAGGACCCCGCCGGCGTCGGCGAGTTGGGCAGCGCCTTCCTCGCCGCCCAGCAGGGCCTGGGCGTCGCCGCCACCGCCAAGCACTTCCCCGGGCTGGGCTCGGCCGTCAACGGCGAGAACACCGATGACCGCCCCGTCACCCTGTCCGTGCCGCTGGACGAGCTGCGCGCCCGCGGTGAGGAGCCCTACCGGGCGGCCATCGCGGCGGGCGTCCGGCTGGTGATGGCCTCCTGGGCGGTCTACCCGGCGCTCGACCCGGACCGCCCGGCGGGGATGTCGCCCGCCGTGGTCGAGGGCGAGCTGCGCGGCCGCCTGGGCTTCCGGGGCGTCACCGTCACCGACGCCCTGGAGGCCGAGGCCCTCGCGCCGTACGGCGGCCCCGGCGACCGCGCGGTGGCCGCCGCCGAGGCCGGGATGGACCTGATCCTCTGCTCCGCCCGCGACCCTCAGCAGGCCGAGGACGCCACCACGGCCCTCGCTGACGCCCTGGACTCCGGCCGGCTCGACCGCGCCGCCTTCGCGGCCGCCGTCACCCGGGTCGACGCCCTGCGGGCCTCCCTGGACTGAGCCGGCGCCGGTCGGCCGCCACCGGTCGACCGCCACCGGCTGACCGGGGGTGGTCGACAGCGGCCCGTCCGTGGGCGCGGACGGCCGTCCGGGCCGTCCCCGGGCCGACGCCCGCGAGGCGGGCGACCGGCCCCGCGCCGGGCACCGGGGAGGCCGGCCGTGGCAGGTGCGCGGAGCCCGACCCTCCGGGGTGGGATTACGCCATCAAAGGTCTGGTTTCGGTCTGCTCGGCACTTCGAAGGCAGAATCGCGGTCATGGCATGGGAATCGCATGGCAAAGTCTCTTCATGGCGCATGTGAAATGTCACATGTGCTACCTCACCTGTTCTGATCGTTCCTCGTACCCTCCGAAGGAGGAGGCAATGAACCGCATCACCCGGATCGCCTCGGGCGCGGCCGGCGCCGTCGCCCTGCTCGCGGCGCCGGTGCCGGCGCTCGCCGTGTCGACCAACGGCGCGGCCGAGACCGCCGCCACGGTGACGACCTGCGGCTACAGCGGCCTGCAGGCCGGGCTGTCGACCAAGGTCTGCGCCGAGGTCACCGGCGCCAGCGTCGTGCTGTACGGGCAGATCGGCCTCGCCGGTCCGCCCACCCCGGACACCCCGTGGCCGCCGAAGCCGCAGGAACTGCTCACCCGCCTGTCGGCCGGGGTGGTCGGCGGCGAGTCGCTCGGCTCGGCGAGCGGGCGCGCCGTGTTCACGGCCGCCACCGTGCGGGTCGACGGCGTCAGCGTCACCGTGCCGTGCGGTTCGACCCTCCACGCGACCTTCGCCGTCGAGTCGATCTGGCGGGGGCCGGCCCCGGTCGAGGTGGATGTACCTGTACTCTGCTGACGGAACCTCACCATGACCGCCGAGTCCGGGAGTTGGCAGCGTCCCGGGCTCGGCTTCCGGCGTTCCCGCGCGCCCTCCGGATGTGACGTGGACCACCCGGGGGTGGCCCCGGCGGGCCGGGCGGCCGCCAGGCGACGGCCGGGCGCCCACTGTGACGACTTGAAGAAATCTTCATCTGTGGCGATGATGCTTGCCGGCCGCCGGTGAGGACGCGGCCGCACGCTCACCGAGCCGTACCCGAGGGAGGGACGCGGACCATGCCCGTCCCGCTGTACCAGGCCAAGGCGGAGTTCTTCCGCACCCTCGGCCACCCGGTCCGGATCCGGGTGCTGGAACTGCTCCAGGACGGACCCCGGCCGGTGCGCGAGCTGCTGGCCGAGATCGAGGTCGAGCCCTCCAACCTCTCCCAGCAGCTCGCGGTGCTGCGCCGTACCCAACTGGTCGCCGCCACCCGCGAGGGCAACACCGTGGTGTACGCGCTCAGCACCCCGGACGTGGCCGAGCTGCTGCGGGCCGCGCGCCGGATCCTGACCGAGCTGATCACCGACCAGGGCGCGCTGCTCACCGAACTGCGCGAGCCCGGCGGCCGGCCGCACCGTTGAGCCCGCCGAGGCCCTCGGGCCGGTCGAGCGTGTCGAGCCCTTCGAGCCCGTTGAACCCTTCGAGCCCGTCGGGCCCGCTGAACCCGCGCCCGACCCGGCCGGCCGACCCGAGGAGAACCCCCGCCATGAGCGAGAGCACGAGCGACGGCACGCGCGAGGAGAAGCGCCGACGCAAGGCCATGCTCATCCGGGCGGGCATCTACATCTTCGCCACGCACCTGTTCGCCGGCTTCGTGCTGCTGCTGTTCGCGCTCGGCGGCCGCAAGTAGGCACCTCCTACGTCCTGCCCGGCCAAGACCGGCCGGACAGGGCCTACGTCCGAGGGCCGTCCGTCACGAGGTAGCGGTCGCTGGTGCTGGTCCAGGCCTGGACGCCCTCGATGAGCTCCCGGGTGCCGTCCAGGTACCAGCGCCCGGCCGGGTGGCGGTGACGCAGGTCGCTGCGCAGGGCGTCGTTCTCCCGCCGCAGCCGGGCGACCCGGGAGCGGACGGCGCCGACGGCCCGGCTGCGGGTGCAGCCGCGGATCCGTTGCAGGGTGAGGACGGTGTTGAAGGCGGCCGCGCTCTGGCGTTCCTCCCGCTCCAGTGAGTACAGGTCGTTGATCAGCGTGGCGGCGTCGGCGGTGTTGGCACGCAGCCGGTGCAGTGCGGGCTCCGCGTGGAGGGCGGCGGGGGCGTCGGCGCCGTGGACCCGTTCCAGTATGTTCATGAACGGGTAGAGACAGCTGCCGTGGCGGCGCAGCCGCATGGTCTCGGGCAGGCCGAGGGCGGGGACGGTGCCGTGGGCGCGGTGTTCGGCCTCGGCGGGGAAGGTCTCCAGACAGGCCTGCCACTCCCGGGCGGCCCGGGCGCGCCAGTTGGGGGACATGCCCTGCGCCTGGCGGCTCCACAGGTCGTGCCAGGCGCGGAGCACGTGGTCGCCGGAGCGCGGCGCCGGGCCCGCGCCGACCGGCGCGGAGGCGCCCGTCCGATCGGCCCCGGTGCGGTACAGGACGTCGATGAGCGGGTCGACGACGTCGCGGGCTTCGACGGGGCGGCGCCCGGGCGGGCCGTCGAAGCGGTCGTCGAGGATGGTGAACCAGCCCAGCATGTCCACCAGCAGGTCGAGGTCGGCGCCGTGCGCACGGGGGAAGGCGTGGCCGATCAACTCGTGCAGGGCGTAGGCCCCGTAGCGGGTCATCTCGGGCGGGGTGAGGAGGTTGCGGCCGACCACCCAGGCGGCGTGCCGGGCCGCGGCGGTGCGCAGTTCGCCGGACCGTTGCGGGAGTTGGGGCGCGGCGGGGGCCGGGGCGGGGACGCTCACCGGGCAGCGGGCCGCCGGCGGGGCCTCGACGGCCGCCTGGTCGTCCCGCGCCTGGTCGTCCCGCGCCCGGTCCTCTCCCGCTCGGTCCTCTCCCCCCCGGTCGTCCCCCGCCCGGTCGTCCTGCGCCCGGCCCTCTCCCACCCGGTCGTCCGGCGGGCTGTCCGGGCGGGGCACCCGGGCGCCGCGCGGGGTCAGCCGCACGCGCAGCCCGTGCGCCTGGACCGTCGTCCACACCACTTCCCGGGCCCGGGCGCCGGGGACGGCCACCGGCCGCCAGCGGCGCAGGATCGCGGCCGCCGCGACCGTCAGCTCGGCCCAGGCGAAGGCCTCCCCGATGCACTTGTGCTTGCCGGCCCCGAACGGGAGGAAGGAGTGCCGCCCGGCCCCGCCGGACTGCCAGCGCTCCGGGCGGAAGCGCAGCGGGTCCGGGTAGCGGTCCGGATCGCGGTGCAGTGCGGTGAGGCTGTAGAGCAGTTCGGTGCCGGCCGGGATCCGGTACGGGCCGAGGTCCACCGGCACCTGGGCGGTGCGCATCAGGAAGGCGTTGGGCGCGTGCAGCCGCACCACCTCCTGGGTGACGCTGCGGGTGTAGGTGAGCCTGGCCAGCGCCTCGGGGGTGGGGGCGGCTCCGGCGGGCAGGTGCTCGTCGAGTTCGGCGAGCACCCGGGCCTCCACCTCGGGGTGGCGCAGGAGTTCGTCGAGGAGCCAGGTCAGTGTGGTGGAGACGGTCTCGGTGCCGGCGCCGAACATGGTGATCGCCTCGGACCGGACGTCCGCCTCGGTGAGCGGCCGGCCGGTGCCCGGGTCGGTGGCGGCGCGCAGCAGGGCGGGCAGGGTGCCGCCCCGTTCGGCGGATCGGGTGCCCGTCGGCCTGACGGCCTGGTCGACGACCTGGTTGAGCACCCGGACGGCGGCGTCGAAGCGCCGGTTGACCGCCAGCGGCAGCCGGGCGAGCGCCGGGTGCGGGTAGAGGGACTGGACGATCTGGCCCTTCACCAGGTCCGGCAGGGCCTGGTGGAAGGCCAGGGTGGCATCCTCGCTCAGCCGGGCGTCGAACAGCGAGCGGGTGACGATCTCCAGCGCGAGGTGGTTCATCTCCTTGGCCACGTCGAGGACTTGACCGGGGTGCCAGCGCCTGGCCCGCTCCTCGGTGACCTGGTGCATCACGGCGACGTACTCGGCCATCCGGTCCGGCCCGAAGGCGGGTTGGATGATCCGGCGGCGGTCGCGGTGGGCCTGGCCCTCGGACATCAGCAGGCCGTCGCCGAACGCCGTCTTGAGGGTGTCCTGGACGGCGCCGCGCGGGCAGTCGTAGGCGAGGGCGACGAGCAGGGTGTGGACGAGCGGGGCGTCGGTGACCACGCAGACGGTGCGCGGCCCGAGCCGGATCCGGACGACGCCGCCGTGCCGGGAGAGCGAGCCGAGGAAGCCGAGCGGGTCGCGCAGCAGGGCGGCCGCGTGGCCGAGGCCGGGGACGGCGCCGGGGGCGAGCGGGGGGACGGTCGCGGGGGTGGTGCGGAGTGCGGTGGGTGCGGTTCTCGGGGGGAGGTCCCGTTGCCGCGTCTCGGTCAGCAGGGTCATGTCAGTACCTCTCATCAGAGGAGCCGGTGCGGACGGTACCGGGGGCCCCGACGGGCCGGCCGGGTGGTGGGGGGCCGGCTCGCGCGGATCCGCGCGTGCCCCGGCTGGAGGGGCGCACGTCATGGCAAACGCGCCGGTTCGACGGGCGTTGCGCCGAACGCGGGTGGATCACTCCAACGGTCGATCATCCGCAGTGGCTCCGACCGCCCCGGAACGCGGTGTTGACCTGCGGCGAAGGCCCCACCGGAAAGATCCGGGCCGGTCCCCTCGCGCAGGGTCTTTGGACCCTCGCCGCCCGGCCGCCCGAGGGCCAGCATGGTCCGGGAGAAGGAGGACCCTGATGACCAGTCTGCGCCACCGGCCCGCCCTCGACGTCCGGGTGGAGATCCGCGGCGAGCTGCCGCGCGAGAACGCCGAGTACGCCCGGGCGCAGGCACTGGACACGGCGGCCGGGCTCGGCCCCGGAACCCGCGCGCTGCGCATCCGGCTCACCCGCGTGCGCGACCGGGCCATCACCCGGCCCGCCCTCGCGCAGGCCCACGTCGACCTGGCCGGCGCCGGTCCGGTCCGGGTGCAACTCGCCGCCGCCACCGCCCGCGAGGCCGTCGACGTCGCCCTGGGCACCCTCGCCGGCCGGGCCGCCCGGCTGCGTGAGCAGGGCGACATCGGATTCGCCGCCGCCCACGAGAGCGCCTACCGCCCGCAGTACGCCGCCCGCCCGCTCGCCGAACGGCGGATCGCCCGGCGCAAGGAGGTCGTCCTCGCCCGCCGCACCCCCGAGCAGGCCACCCGCGAACTGCTCGCGCTGGACCGGCCGTTCCACCTCTTCGCGGACGCCGTGACCGGCCGGGACGCGCTGGTCCATCGCTGCCCGCTCAGCGGCGCGCCCGGGGCGGGCCGGTCCACGGGCGCCGACCCGGCGGACCCGCTCGACCTCACCGAGGCGGCCCGGCGGCTCTGGCTGACCGGCGGCCCGTTCGTCTGCTACGCCGACCCCGGCGACGGCCGTGCCCGGGTGCTCTACCGCCGCTACGACGGCCACTACGGCCTGATAACGCCGGTAGCGGAGCCTCGTTGACGGGCAGGAGAACCACCGGGGCGGGCCCACCGGCCCCGATGGCCACGACCGCCACGACCGCCACGACTTCCACGACAGGGGAACCGGGACCATGGACTGCGACGAGGTCATGCTGACCGTCCGGATCACCGCCGCCGAACGCGCGCTGCTGCGGGCCCTCGCCCGCGGTCACGGCGGGGACGTCTCCGAGGTGGTGGTCGACGGCCTGCTGGAGGTCATCCCCGCGCTGCACGACGACGCCTCCGCGCTGCAACTGCGGCGCGTCCTGGCCCGGCCCGCCCCCTGCGCCCTGACCCTCTGGCTGCCCGCCCCGATCGCGGACCTGCTGCCGCTGCTGGGCGAGCGGATCGCGCGGACCGGCGGCCCGTCGAGCGGACCGGCCAGCGCCGCGCTGTCCGCCGCGCTGCGCCTGTGGCTCGCCGGGGACCGGGCGGGGCTGGCCGCCGGGCTGGCCCGGCTGCACGGCGGCTGCGCCGGCGGGCGGGCGGCGGCGCAGGCGGCCCCGGTGCGGGCGGCGGCCTGACCGGTTCCGGTGGCCGGGCGGCGGCCTGGCCGGTTGTTGACGGTTCGTCAGTCATCGGCTCCAGCTGGCATGTCCTGGGCGGGAATTGGCCAGTTCAGGACTCTGGCCAGGGCCCCGTGACACGCCCTAGCATTCCCGTCACGGCCGTCTGAGCCCAGGCCCCGGGACTCCGGCCGGGTGGCCGCCACCACCCCGTTGCCGGGGAGCGCACACCCCCCGAGTGCGCTTCCCGGCACCGTCGCGTCCGGGGCCGTCCCCGGGGGCTCACGGGTTGCCCCCTCCGCTCCGCGCGACCCGGCCCGCCGCGTGCGAGCGGCCGAATTCCGCAAGAGGTTTTCGTTATTCCCGCGTGGCCCACCGCTCTCCTGAGTGCCGGAAGGGGGGGGGCCCCCCGCCGGCCGGGGCCCCCCCCACGCCCCAGGGGGGGGAAAGCCGGGGGGCGGCCGCGCGCGGGGGCGCCCCCCCCCGAGCGGGGAATAGGCCGCGCGCGCGGGCCG
>NZ_JBHWIJ010000253.1:12623-12876 GCF_042732255.1 Kitasatospora sp. NPDC059803
CCGCACCTCGCTCGTGGGGGGTAACCTCGTGGTGCCGCCGGAGCGCGGAGCCGCGCCCCCCTTAGCGGCAACTCGCCTCCGGCGTCGGCCGGTTCACTTCACGGCGGGTGGCGGCGCGCTGGTGCTCGGGCTCGACGGCCGCTGGTACTACGGTGGTCGGTTAGGGCGTGTCTTGTGGATCAGGTCGGATCAGCGCGCGGCGTCTGGGTGCGTGCATCGTAAGGCGGAGGAGGGAGTCCATGCGGAGCATCGG
>NZ_JBHWIJ010000254.1:0-9714 GCF_042732255.1 Kitasatospora sp. NPDC059803
GTGCACGGGAAGCCGGCGGGACGTCGGGCGTTGCCCGGTCGGGGTGTGCTCAGGAGCGCTGGGCTCAGTAGCGCTGGGCCTTCACCACGACCGGGACCAGGGCCAGATCGGCCGGCTGGCGGCTGAAGGCGATCGGACTGGCCTTCCCGCCCGGGGCCAGGTTCTCGGCGCCGACGATCGCCGAGTCGACGGCGTGGCCCGACGCGTCGGTGAAGTCCACCTGGACCGCGTAGGACGCGGCCTCGCGGGTGCTGTTGACGATGGTCACGACGGCGGCGTGGAGGCCGCCGGTGGTGGACCGCGGCACGCCGGTCAGGGTGATGTCGGCGGTGGCGTTGCCGGGGCCCTCCACGGTCTTGAGCACCTCGGTCGCCTTCGCCCGGTTCTGCGCGGCCTGCGCGTCCGCCGATGCCTCGAACGCCGAGGCAGCGGCCGCCGCCGAGGCCGAGCGCGCGGCTACCGAGGCCGAGGCCGACTCCAGCGCGGAGGCGAAGGCGGAGGGCGGCTCCCCGGAGAAGCTCGACGGGTTGGGTGCCTCCGACAGCGTCGCCCCCGCCGCGTTCGTCGGCGTCGCGGGCCCGGAGGAGCTCCCGGATGAGCACGACGCCACGAGGAGGACGGCCGTTCCTGCCGCAGCGGCCAGAGCGGCCACTCTCCGCGGCAGCCGGGGGCCGCCGCCCTGGCTGGTGTACAGCGTACGCATCACGCACAACCCTCCGGTCATCCCGCTCATCCGTTCGGCCGTCGGTGGGCACGTGCATGCCCGCAGCCGCCCGGTTCGTGCTCTCCATGCTTTGTTCTGCACGCCCGGACCACGAGCGGTGCTGGGCCGTCCGGACGGCACGGAGCACTTTCGGCGGGCGGCGCCGGCCGGGCGACCCGCCGGGCCGTCGCCTGCCGCCACCGGCAGCAGCCGCCCGGGTGCCCCGCCGCTGAGGAAGGGGACCGCCAGGCCGTACGCCCGGATGTAGCCCGGTCGGGTTGAGCGGGGAATCGGCCGGTTCCGGGGAGGGTACGGAGTAGCGGACTTCGAAGCGGCGCCGGACACGGCGGAGAAGTCAGGAGAACGCGGACGAGGGCGAAACCGCCGGATTCCGCAGCCAACACCCGTAGTTGACGTTCCGTCCCGCCGTCGGCGGCCATCGCGCACGGTGTGGGCGGTTGCTGTGTGCCGTCCCCCTCGCGGCCTGTGTCGTGTGCCTGTTCCCCCTTCCCCGCCGTGGCGCCCCCTCTGCTCCCTCCCCACGAAACCGGAGTACTGAATGCGTGTGCGAACGATGCTCGCCGCCTCCCTGGCCTGCGCCCTCCCGATCACCGGACTGACCGCCGCAGGCGGCGCCGCTGCCGCGCAGCCGGTGAACGCACAGCCGGTGAACGCGCAGTCCGTGCGGGCGGTGGCGGTCGTTCCCGACGACTGCCCGCCGCCGCCCGACGCCACCGAGTCGCCGATGGCCGGAAAGTATTACTGCTCCCAGGAGAGATTCGGGCCGGCCGCCATCCCGAACGACGAGCCGGCCGCCACGCTGCTGAGGGGGTACCAGCGCTTCGGCGGGCTCAGTGCCAGCCACTTCGTCCAGCTGTACTACGACGCGACGGACAAGCGGTGGGCGTACGCGCCCGACCGTGGCTTCCAGAGGCTCGACGGCAAGCTCGACCAGACGGTGTACACGGTGCCGATCGGGACCAAGCTGATCCGGTTCGGCGACATCACCAAGGGCGGCGGGTACCTCGCGGATCCCGGAACGCCCTTCGTCCAGATGGCGGTGACACCCGACGCCCTCAACGGCGGCTACCACTGCCTGTCCGCCGAGAAGGAGTTCAGGGTGCAGAAGGGGCACGTGGCCGCCTTCTACGGGATGCCCGGCGGAGACGTGCAGGAGTGGCTCGACCCGGCCCTCGCGCCCTCAGGGCTTGAGGGTGGCTACAAGGTCAACAACCTCATCGCCAAGGGCTACCTCAGCGAACTCCAAGCAGAGCAGTGCAACGTCGCCCCCACCGGTTCCTGACCGGCGGCAAGCAGAGCGCCGACGGCGGCCTGCGGAGAGGCTGACGGCAACCTCTGGACCGCCCCTGCCCCCGCTGCTGCTGGGGGGCAGGGGCGACTCCGCTGTCCCCGTCGGAGCGGGGAGGTGCGGTCAGAGCAGCCGGTCGCGGTGGCGGGCGGCGGTTTCGCGGACGAGGCGGGCGAAGTTCTCGCGGCTCTGGTGCCGGTGCTGTGCGGCCCGTTCGTCGTCCAGGTCCGCGTCGTGCAGGTCTGCGTCGTCCAGGTCCGCGTCGTCCGGGCCTGCGTCGTCCGGGTCTGCGCCGTCCGGGTCTGCGTCGTCGGTGCCGAGGTGCTCTTCGTCGAGGTCGTCGTACTCGGTGTGGAGGACCCAGCAGCCGTGGATGCCGGCGAGGAGGTCTTCGAGGAGGTCGCGGGCGGGGCGCCTGGGGTCGAGGGGGGTGAGGCGCAGGCCGGTGTCCTCCGGGTCGGTCTCCTCGTCGTCGGTGTAGTCCTCGGTGTAGTCGTCGAGGGCCCCGTCGAGGTCTTCGAGTTGTTCGCGCAGGCCGGCGGGGTCGGGGAGGAGGCCGTCGGCGATGTGGAGGGCGTGGCGGACGAGGCCGGTGACGGCGTCGTGGGGGGTGTGGCCGGCGTCGAGGAGTTCGAGGACGAGGGTGGGGGTCTGGTGCGGGAGGTCCTCGATGTTGTCGGCTTCGAGCAGGACGGCGGTGGCGTCGTGGCCGGAGGCGTCGGCGGCGACCTCGGCCGCGGCGGCGAGCCAGTGCGCGGCCGCGACGGCGGCGGCGGTCGGGTCGATGTCGGAGAAGAGGGCGAGGGAGCCGAAGGGGTTCTGCTCCAGCAGGTGGTCGGCGGCGGCGACCTGGACGGGGGAGGCGTCCTCGCGGCTGAGCAGGACGGCCTGCTGGGCGCGGCCGGTGAGGTTGCCGAGTTCGGCGCTCTCGACGGCGGTGAGTTCGGTGACGGTCTCGGCGAGGACGGCCTTCGTCAACTCGGGTTCGTCGAGGGCGTGCAGGGCGCGGCCGGCCTGGTGGGCGGATTCCAGCAGGGGACTGTAGGAGACGGTGAGCAGGCCGCCGTGGGGCAGGTTCGGCGCGGCCACGGCTTCGGCGACGTCGCTGAAGGTGTCGCGTTCCTGTTCGCGGCGCCAGCCTTCGGTGTCGGGTTCGAGGGAGCCGGCGGCGCTGGCGGGATGGGTGTAGGTGCGCCAGGCCGCCTCCGACAGGCGGGTCAGCGCGCCGGCCAGGCGCAGGAGCGTGGCGCTGGGTGCGTCGGCCGGGAGGGCGGTGATCCGGGTGGCGAGGTCGCCTTCGCCGGTTCCCCAGGTGGCGATGAGCTCGTGCCGGTTCGGGTCGACGCTGTAGCGGGTCATGATGCCTACCTTCGGGGACGCGCGGCTGATTGCTCGGCTGACGGCAATTCTGTCGCATCGTCAGGTGGCGGCGGGCGAAGCCCAGCCCGGGCGCGAGCGTGGGAGCCTCGCGCCCGGCCCGGTCACAGCAGCAATCGGCCACGGGTCTCGGGCATCCAGCGGGCCAGGGCCAGGGCGGACGCCGCGCTGATCGCCGCGTACACACCGAACGCCCCGCCGAGCGACAGCTCCTGCACGAGGGGGAGGAACGTGGTCGCCACGACGAAGTCGGTTCCCCAGTGGGCCGCGGTGGCCAGACTCATCAGCACTCCGCGGGCACCCGCCGGGTAGATCTCGGCGATGTAGACCCAGAAGACGGCGGCGGGGCCCACCGCTCCCGCCATGATGAAGACGCACAGCAGCGCCGCGGTCGGCGCCCCCGTGTGCCCGAGTGGCTGCGCGACCGCGATGCCGATGGCCGCGACCGCCATGACCAGCAGTCCTCCGATCATCGTCTTCCGGCGGCCGACCCGGTCGAGCAGGACGATGGTGACGACGGTGGCGGCCACGTTGCACAGCCCGACCAGGACGGCTCCCCGGATGCCTCCGGCAGCGGTCATGCCGCTGCCCCCCAGGATGGTCGGCACGTAGTAGATCGCGGTGTTCAGACCGGTCAGATGGACCAGGACGGCGATCGCCAGTCCCAGTGCGACCCAGCGGGGACCGGCCAGCGCGCAGGCCTGCCGGAGGCTCGCGGCGGGGGCGGCGACGGGCCGGGCGACGGTTGCGGTCGTGGGGCCGGCGGTGGGCCGGGTGGCGGTCGCCGTCGCGGGGCGGCCACCGGGTCGGACGGCTGCGCCGCCCGGGTCGGGCGGAGACAGGCGCCGGGCGGCGACTGCCGCCCGGGCGGTGTCTCCCCTGGCGTGCAGCCAGTCCGGCGATTCGGGCACCAGACACATGCCGACCAGCAGCACGCACGCGGGCAGGAGCCCGAGAGCGAGCATCCAGCGCCAGGCCCCCGCGGGTTCCAGGAGATAGGCCACCACGTAGGACAGCAGGAGCCCGATCGTGATCATGAGTTGGTTCAGTGTGACGAGCGCGCCGCGCCGGGCGGGCGGAGAGATCTCGGAGATGTACAGCGGGACCGCGAACGAGACGGCCCCCAGGGCGAGTCCGACGAGGAACCGCCCGATGAGGAGCGTGGTGGAGCCCGAGGCCGCCGCCGAGGCCGCCGTTCCGAGGGCGTACACGGCCGCGGCGGCGCCGATGACCGGCCGGCGTCCGAACCTGTCCGCCAGCCGCCCGCTGGTGAGGGCGGTGAGCGCCGCGCCGAGGAGGGCGGCCGACACGACCGCCCCCTGCTGCCACGACGACAGGGTGAAGATGTCGGCGACCAGCCGCAGGACTCCGGCGATCACCCCGATTCCGTAGCCGAAGAGCAGCCCTCCGACGGAGGCGACGCACACGGTCAACAGCCGTGCGGCGCCCGGGGGGACGGGCGCCGTCATGGCGACACCCCTGCGCCGCCGTCGACATGGTCGCAGGACGGGGCCAAGCCCATGGGATGCCCTTCTTCGAAGTGCCGTAGGCAGGGATGGGGCGAGGCCGGGTCAGGCCGCCGGGAATCCGCCGCCCACGCCGATGACCGACCCCGACCCCGGACACCGAGTCGAGGCGATCACCCGCTTCGCGATCCGGGAGCAGACTACCGGCGTCACCGGCCGACCTGTCGCAACCCGGACACTCCCCGACGTACCGTCAGAAACGTCTTACGGTCGGATCAACGCGAGGACCTCGTCCCGGAGGTGCTCCATGGTCTCCTGGTCGTGCGCCTCCACGTTGACCCGAAGGACCGGTTCGGTGTTCGAGGGGCGCAGGTTGAACCGAATTCCGCCCGGCAGGCCGACCGTCAGACCGTCGAGCCGGTCCGTGGTCACCCCGGCCCGGTGCCGGTATCGCTCCTCCACCTCCCGGATCGTGGCCGCGACGTCGGCGACGACGCAGTTGAGTTCGCCGGACAGCGCGAAGCGGCTGTGCGCGGCGATCACGGCGGACAGCGGCCGGTCCTGTCCACCGAGGGCGGCCAGCATGTGGAGCGCGGCGAGCATGCCGCTGTCGGCACGCCAGAAGTCCCTGAAGAAGTAGTGCCCGGAGTGTTCTCCACCGAAGACCGCGTCGTGCTGCGCCATGAGCGCCTTGACGTGGGAGTGCCCCACGCGGGACCGGAACGGGCGTCCGCCGTGGCGGCGGATGCTCCGCACCGTGGCCTCGGCGGTGATCAGGTTGTACACGACGGCCGAGCCGGGGTGCCGTGCCAGCTCCCGGCCTGCGATCAGGCTGATGACGGCGGACGGTGAGATCGGCTGACCGCCTTCGTCGACGAAGAAGCAGCGGTCGGCGTCACCGTCGAAGGCGAGTCCGATGTCGGCCCCCTGCCGGCGGACCTCGGCCTGGAGGTCGACGAGGTTCCTGGGGTCGATGGGGTTGGCCTCGTGGTGGGGGAACGTGCCGTCGAGTTCGAAGTAGAGCGGGACGAGGTCGACGGGCAGGCCCGCGAAGACCTCCGGGGCGGTCAGGCCGGCCATGCCGTTGCCCGCGTCGGCGACGACCTTGAGGGGCCGGATCCCGGTGAGGTCGACGAGCTGCCGCAGGTGTGCCGCGTACTCCTGGAGGAGTGGTCTTTCCGTACGGGCGCCGCGGGACGCGGCGGGTGTGGCACGTTCCCCCGCCACGAGCCAGTCGCGGATCCGGCCGAGGCCCGTGTTCTCCCCGAGGGGGGCCGCGCCGCTCAGGCACAGCTTGATGCCGTTGTCCTTCGCGGGGTTGTGGCTGGCGGTGATCATGGCGCCGGGAAGTCCGAGCGATCCACTGGCGTAGTAGAGGTAGTCGGTGGAGCCGAGCCCGGCGTCGATGACGTCGGCACCGGCCCGGCGGGCGCCGTCGCTGAACGCCCGCGCGAGCATGGCGGAGGACGGGCGCATGTCCCTGGCCACCACCACCTGCGGGGCGTTGGTGAACCGGATGAACAGGCCGCCGATGCGTTCCGCGACCTCGCCGTCGAGTTCGGCGGGGACTTCCCCGCGGATGTCGTAGGCCTTGACCAGCCGCGCGTAGTCGGACACGGTCACCCCTTCACGAGGTCGAGGTCGGGGCCGCGGGCGCCGACTGCCGACGGCGTGCCACGGCCACCCGGTAGCCGTCCAGGGTGTCCGCGACCATCTTCCGGCTGCTGAACTCCCGTTCCGCCGTGGTGCTCGCGTTGGGGCCCCCCGCGGGGCGCCACGGGGGGTCCGGGGGGCCCCGCCCTGTACCGGGGGGGACTGCGGGGGGGGGGGGGCGGGGCGCGCGGCCTGCATGGGCGGGCCCCCCCGCGCGCGGGGGGCGGGGGGGCCGCGGGGCCCCCCCCGCCCCCCCCCCCACGACTCGTCGGTGAGCACCCGCAGTATCCCTGCGGCCAGTGCGGGCGGGTCGGCCGCCGGCACGAGCAGGCCGTCGACGCCGTCGGTGATGACGTCGCTGATGCCGATGACGCGGGTGCCGACGACGGGCTTGCCGGCGCGCATCGCCTCGACCACGCTGAACGGCAGTCCCTCCGCCAGGGAGGGCTGGACCACCAGATCCGCCGCAGCATAGACGGCAGGCATCGCCTCGGCGCCGAAGTCCTGGCGGAGGGTGACCAGTTCTGCCACACCCTCGTGTTCGAGCCGGCCCCACACGCTCTTCTCGTACGCGTAGTCCGAGACCCTCCCCGCCAGGAGCACCCGCACCTCGGGCAGCTCCGCCGCGACCAGGGGAAGCGCCGCGGCCAGGTCGAGCTGGGCCTTGCGGGCGGACATCCGGCCCGGGAGGACGATCAGCCGCTGGTCGGGGGCGACGCCGAGTTCGGTGCGCAGTGCGGAGCGCAGGTTCCGGGCCACGTCGTCCGGCGGCGCGTCGGGAACGCCGTTGTGGACGAGTCTGATGCGGTCGGCGGGGGCGCCGAAGCGGGCGGCGCGCTCGGCGAAGAAGCGGCTGGGGACGAAGTGCATGTCGACGGGGAGGGTCTGGTACGACAGGCGGCACCGGCCGCGGCCGAACCGCTCCAGGTCGGGGTTCTGCTCGTGCAGCGAGCACACCAGTGCGGCGTCCGTTTCGAGCGCCACGATGCTCGCCAGGATGAGCGTCTCATGGCTGTTGGCGTGGACGACGTCGAAGCTCTCGCCCTGGAGCACGGCCCCCAGTTCGTCGAGGATGGAGTACTGCATCTGTCGCCATCTCACCTTGTCCCGGGCGTCCACGCGGTCCGCGAAGTCGCGCAGCCGCACGACCCGCCCCGCGTCCTCCTCGCGCTCCCCGGGCAGGTCGTCCAGCCATGACCCGTCGGTCGCGATGACGACGTCGTGGCCGTCGGCCACCAGCCCTTCGCACAACAGCCGCGCATAGGTCTCGGCCCCGCCGTGCAGGGGCTCGTAACTGGAGGTCAGCATCAGGACTTTCATCGGTCCGCCCTTTCGGTGAGCCAGGGAATGAGCCCACGGCCGGCGTCCTCGCCGGCCTCGCGCAGCGAATCGGGAGTTCCCACGTCCCGCCAGTAGCCGGTGAGCCGGTGCGCCCCCACGCGTTCGCCGGCGGCCATCAGTGCGGGGGCGAGTTCCCTGGCGTAGTCGTAGACGACGCCTTCGGGGATGTGCGCGATGATGCGGGGGTCCAGGCAGTACACCCCGGCGCTGATCCAGTGCGTCTCGTCGTCGGGGACGTCGGGCTTCTCCCGGGCGCCGCGGATCCGACCATCGGGGTCGATGTCCAGCACGCCGTAGCGGCGGGCCTGCCGGATCCGCGTACAGGCGAACGTCAGGGCGTAGCCTCCGTGCGTGTGCGCGTCGACGAGCCGTTGGAGCGGCTCGCCCATGATGACGTCGCAGGACGTGACGAGCACGGCGTCGAAGGCGGCGAGTTCCTCGTGGAACAGCCGTAGCGCCCCGGCGGGCCCGGTGAGGCGGGGCTCGGTCCGGGCGTGGACGGGCACCTTCACCGTGGTGCCGTCGAGGAAGCGAAGGACCTGCTCGGCCTGGTAGTGCAGATTGAGGTAGACGTCCGTGACGTCGGTCTCGGCACACCGGTCCAGCAGGTGTCCCAGCAACGGCCTGCCCGCCAGGGGCAGGAGCGGCTTGGGCGTCTGGGCGGTGAGTGCTCCCATCCGGCTGCCGCGCCCGGCTGCCAGGATCATCCCCGCCAGCCTCATCCCGTCTGCCCCGTCTGCCCCGTCTGACCGGTCTGACCGGTCTGCCCCGCCTCGGGCGAGGCCTCCGTCGGCAGGGGGCGTGCGGCCAGCCAGGACACGACGGAGTCGACCCCGTCCTCCAGCGTCGTCCGGGCGGTCCAGCCCAGTTGGGCCTGGGCACGGGAGGGATCCAGGCACCCCCTGCGCACTTCTCCCGCCAGCGGCGGCCCGAAGCGGGGCGGCAGCGAACGGCCGGTCCGCTTCTCGACCGCCTGGTGGATGTCCAGGACCGAACTCTCCCCGCCCTTCCCGATGTTGATCAGCCCGTGCCCCTGGTCCATGGCCCGCACGAACGCATCGGCCACATCGCTCACATGCACGTAGTCGCGCGTCTGCAGGCCGTCCCCGTTGATGACACAGGTCTGCCCGGAGAGCATGCGCTGCGCGAAGATGGAGACGACTCCCGCCTCACCGAACGGGGTCTGGCGGGGGCCGAAGACATTGCCGAGGGCGAGCGCGACGTAGTCCAGGCCGTAGGTCTCGTGGTAGAGGCGCAGATAGTCGACGGCGACGGACTTGGTCAGCCCGTAGAAGGAACTGGGCACCCGGCCCGCGGACTCCTTGATGGGCACCCCGTCCTCACCGGCGGGCCCGTAGATCGTCCCGCCGCTGGAGGCGAACACGACCTTGCGGCTGCGGCTGCGCCGCGCCGCTTCGAGCATCCGGACCAGGCCGATGACGTTGACCTGGGCGTCCAGCAGGGGATCCCGCATCGACACCTTCACGCTGAACTGCGCGGCCAGCAGCAGCAGCACCTCGGGCGCGAAGTCCTCCACCGCGGCCGCGGTGGACTCGTCGACCACGTCGGCCGTGAGAATGCTCAACTCGGGCCAGCGGGCCTCGCTCTCGGCGAGATTGGCCCGATCGCCCGTGGAGAAGTCGTCCACCACCAGGACGCGGTGTCCCTGGGCGCACAACCGGTCGACGATGTGCGAGCCGATGAACCCGCCGCCACCCGTGACGACAACCTTGCTCATGCCTTGGTCCCCTCTCGTGGTTCGCGAATGTGTGTCACACCCGGAGCGGCCTGGCCACGCGGCGGATCCGCGGTGGCCCACCCCCACCCGGAGGCGGGCAGGAGGTTGAGCGGGGCCGCGGCTGGCC
>NZ_JBHWIJ010000254.1:9724-12824 GCF_042732255.1 Kitasatospora sp. NPDC059803
GGGCGGGGGGGGGGGGGGGGGTGCCCCGGGCCCGCACGACACGGTCGAGGAAGTGGCCGGGGCGCAACGCCCGAGTGGCCGTGAGTTCCTGCCCCGATGTCTTTTCCGATTTCCGGCCCTCCAGGCTCTTACGCGGCGCCCTTCTTGATGCGGTATCCGACCGCCGTCACGGGGTTGTCGACGAACATGCGGTGAACCGCCGTGTCGTCGAATCCGATGGAGAGAATGTTCTGCCGCTGCTGCTCATAACCGCTCGAACCCGCCGCCACGGCCCCGTCGTCACGCAGCCACAGCGGATTGTGGTCACTCCGGGTCAGCGGTTCCTGGGCCATCGTGGCGACCTCGGTGTGGTCGGTCAGCGCGATGAGGCGGTCCACGCCCAGGTATTCGACGGTGCGCCGGCAGATTTCGAGGTCGACGTGGTACCCGTCGAAGTTGATGCACGGGTACAGGAGGGACTCGCGTGCGGAGCGCAGCATTTCGGCCGGAACGGGGCCGAGCAGTTCCCGGAGGTCGGTCTTGTCCCAGTCGGGATCGAGCACCCGCCGCAGTTCGACTTCGCGGTTGACCCGTTCCTGCGGCGTGCGCCAGGAATGCGTGAAGTTCCGCGGGGTGTCGTTGTACAGATGGTCGGTCAGGACCAGGTACGGGGAGGAGTCGTAGCGGCTGTGCAGGAATTCGAGCACTTCCCGCAGTCGGACGGCACTGCGCTCGGGCGCCTCCCGGTGGAAGTGCCCCACGGCGATCCGGAGCCCCTGCTCGTAGAAGCTGGTGAGCAGGTCGGCGAAGGTGGGGCCGGCGTCGATGCGCTCGTCCAGGGCCATGGCGTCGGGCGCCATCACGATGTAGCGCAGGCCGAGCGGGCCGAGGGACGCGATGACGTCCCACTCCTTCGCCGACGGGAACCACCGTCCGGCCCGGGGTATCCCTCCTTGCGGCCCGAGCAGCGGGCCCTCGATCGCGAAACCGGCGATGTTGGGAACCGCGTTCGCCTGTTCGAGCCGGTGGTACTCCTGGAGGACCTCCACCAGGCGGGGGAGATTCTCCCGGCGCAGGTAGACGGTCGGCAGAATTCCGTACTCACGGGATTCCGCAGCCTTCTGGACCTCGGGGAGGTCCTCGGGCGAGATGGTCGAGAAATCGAAGTCGTCGATTCCGTGGAAGTGGTAGAGAAGGGCCTTCACTTTTACCCTCGTTCCGTCTCGGACTATTCCTTGGACGGTTGGATTGGGTGCCGTCTCGACAGATACGGCTATCGACTTCCTGAGGCTTTTCTCATTGTCACGATCGACCTCACGAGTCGTCGCCGGGAGCAGCACGTCCTGCTGCAAACTCCGTGGACTGGCCTGCGGATAGCACGGCAGCGCCAAAAGAACGGAGACTGTACGTACAAGCATCCGTCGCCCGAGGGATGTTGAAAACCAAATCCTCGACAGTGTCCTGAAAGTCACTGCGGCCTGGCGCACCTTGGTGCCTTGACAGTGGTCGTACAATTCGGGGTAAGTATGT
The DNA here is from genome assembly GCF_042732255.1 of Kitasatospora sp. NPDC059803. Taxonomy (NCBI): domain Bacteria; kingdom Bacillati; phylum Actinomycetota; class Actinomycetes; order Kitasatosporales; family Streptomycetaceae; genus Kitasatospora; species Kitasatospora sp. NPDC059803. The sequence continues at coordinate 11,234 of NZ_JBHWIJ010000254.1, forward strand.
GGTGATTATGTGCTGGCGAAGACGGGCGGCACGGTTTTCGCCCGAACGCTGTTACGGGTGTTGCCATTGTTCCTCCCCGCCGGATCATGCTTTTCGTGGCCGGGATGACCGGTGGTCCCGCCCTTCACCGGCAGATTCCGGAACCCGCCTGGTCAGCACCCGTAACAGCCCGTCCGCGGTCAGTGCGTGAGGAGCCGGCGGAGGAAGACGTCCGAGGCGTGGTTGGTGTCGCCGGGGACGAGGGTGCCGTCTTCGGAGGTGAACAGTACGGCGCCGCCGGAGGCGTCGGTGTACGGGTTGTCCGAGGTGCCGGTGCTCGCCGTGCCGTCCTCGGCCGCGCCGGCGAGTTCGACGGCTCCGGTGGCGAGGTCGCGGCGGAACACGTTCTGCCGCCCGCCGTCGACGCCGGGGACGAGGTTGCCGGCGTCGGAGACGAAGTAGACCCAGCGGTCGTCGTAGGACATGGTGCCGCGACCGGCGGAGCCGACCGTGGTGGTGCCGGGCAGCGGGGTCGTCACCCTGGCCACGGTGCCGGTGCGCAGGTCGCGGGTGTAGAGCTCCTGGTGACGGTTGAGGATCGGCCCGCCGGGCGCGTCGAGGGTGTAGACGGCGTACTGCCCGTCGGGGCTGAGGGTGGCGTCCAGGCCGGTGTTGGCGAGCTGGCCGGCGGGGTCGGTGCTCGCGCCGCTGATCACCCCGGTGTGCTGGTCGAACACGTAGAAGGGGTAGGAGGCGTGCCCGAGGATCGCGGGGGAGTCGCCGTGGTCCGCGTGGTCCCCAGGGGCTGCGGCGGCTGCGGGGGTCTGGGCGGGAGCCGGGAGCAGGTTGTACGCGCGGGACTTGAAGCCGATGACGCGGCCGTCGGCGCTGATCGAGGGCAGGTAGGAGTCGCCGTTGCCCGGTTTGCCGTTCACCCCGAGGGTGACCAGGCGGGTGGTGCCCTCCCGGCGGTCGGTGACGTAGATGTTCTCCTTGCTGAACGTGCCGACCGGCGCGAGGTCGGTCCGGGAGGAGGAGAAGGCCACGAAGCGGCCGTCCCAACTGGCCACCGCGTCACGGGAGATGCGGCCGTCCTGGCCGGTGGCGGCCGGGTCGCCGGCGGTGATCAGCTCGGTGACGCCGTCCCGGAGGTCGCGGAGGTAGACCTCCCCGCCGCTGTTGGCCTTGTGGCCGGGCAGCACGTTGGTGGCCTTGGTGTTGAACGTGACGAAGCGGCCGTCGCCGCTGATCGATGCCTGGGTGGTGGGGGCGTCGAGCTGGGCGCCGTCCGCGCCGACGCTGACGCGTTGGGTGCGGCCGGTGTGCAGGTCCCGGACGAAGACGTCCGTCGCGCCGTTGGTGTCGCCGGGCACCAGGTTGGTCGCGTCCGAGGAGAACAGGGCGTAGCGGCCGTCGGCGCTCAGCCCCAGGGCGGCGGACGCGCCGTCCGGCTGCGCGCCGTCGAGGCCGACGCTCACCCGGATGATCCCGCCCGTGCGCGGATGCGCTTCGGCGGCTGGTGCGGCGAGGCCGGCCAGTGCGGCGGCGAGCAGGGCGCAGCCGCCGCGCAGCAGCCCGCGCCGGGGGTGTGTGGTGGTCATGAGGTGGGGTC
>NZ_JBHWIJ010000255.1:0-2057 GCF_042732255.1 Kitasatospora sp. NPDC059803
CCCGGCCAGGAGCCAGGGGTCGCCCCCCAAGCCGCCGAGCCGGAAGAACACCGTGACCGTCACCGACCACAGCCAGCAGCTCATCACCGTCGCCGCGCAGGCGGCGGCCGACAAGCTCGCGCACAACATCATCGCCTTCGACGTCAGCGAGGTGCTGTCGATCACCGACGCCTTCCTGATCGCCTCCGCCAACAACGACCGCCAGGTCCGGTCGATCGCCGAGGAGATCGAGGACCAGCTGCGCGAGCAGCTGGACATCAAGCCGGTGCGCCGCGAGGGCGAGCGCGACGGCCGCTGGATCCTGCTCGACTACCTGGACATCGTCGTGCACGTCCAGCACTCCGAGGAGCGCTCCTTCTACTCGCTGGACCGCCTCTGGAAGGACTGCCCCGAGCTGCCGCTGCCCGAGGACGCCCTGGCCACGCGCAACCGGCCCGACGCCCACACCGACGAGGCCGGCAACGTCGTCGCCCCGGCCGACGACTTCGGCAAGCCCGAGGACCTGCACTGAGCCGGGACGGGCGGGGGCCGCGCGTCGTCTTCTGGCGCCACGGCCAGACCTCGTGGAACCTGGAGTCCCGCTTCCAGGGCACCACGGACATCGAACTGACCGACCAGGGCGTCCTCCAGGCCCAGCGGGCGGCCCGGCTGCTCTCCGGCCTGCGCCCCGACCTGCTGATCTCCTCCGACCTCACCCGGGCCAAGCGCACGGCCGAGGAACTGGCCGAGGTCACCGGCCTCGACGTGCAGCACCACGAGGGCCTGCGGGAGACCTACGCGGGCTCCTGGCAGGGCCTGACCAACGCCGAGATCCGCGACCGCTTCCCGGAGGAGTACGCGGCCTGGGCGGCCGGCGAGCCGGTGCGGCGCGGCGGCGGCGAACTGGCCACCGAGGTCGCCGACCGCTCGGTGCCGGTCGTGCTGGAGGCCGTCGACAAGCTGCCGGAGGACGGGACGCTGGTGGTGGTCAGCCACGGCGGCACCATCCGCACCATGCTCGGGCGGCTGCTGGACCTGGACCCGGTCCAGTGGGAGTGCTTCGGCGGGCTGTCCAACTGCTGCTGGTCGGTGCTCGGACAGGGGGCGCGCGGCTGGCGCCTGCTGGAGCACAACGCGGGCACGCTCCCGCAGCCGGTCATCGGCGACGACACCTGAGCGACGACGCCTGAGCGATGACGCCTGAGCGACGGGCGCGTCGCGGGGTGGGGTGGGGTGCGGGCGGGGTTGCGGGCATGCAGGGGCTTGCCGGGGGCTCGCCAGGGGCGTGCAGGGGCTTCGCAGGGGCGGATTTCGCAGTTCCGGGCCTGACCAGCTAGAGTTTTCCTCGTTCGCAGGGAAGGAACGCGGCCCGGAAGGGAAGCGGGAGATCCGACGACTGCGGGGCTATAGCTCAGTTGGTAGAGCGCTTGCATGGCATGCAAGAGGTCTGGGGTTCAATTCCCCATAGCTCCACTCCGCACCAGCGATCCTGTTCGATCAGGAGCGCCCGTGTCGCGGGGCTGTAGCTCAGTTGGTAGAGCGCTTGCATGGCATGCAAGAGGTCCGGGGTTCAATTCCCCGTAGCTCCACAGTAGTTGAGAGGCCGTCACCCATCGGGTGGCGGCCTCTCGCGTTGCCGGGCCTCTGCGGGTCTGCCAGTTCCCGTCGCCGGGGCGCCTCCGGGGTGGCAGTGCGGGTCCCGAAGTGGGGGCGCGGGCCCCGGGGGCGGGAGTGCGGGTCTCGGGGTTGGGGGCGCGGGTCTCGGGGTTGGGGGCGCGGGCTCCGGGGAGGGGGAGCGGGGGCTTGAGGGAGTGGGAACGCGGGCCCCCGGGAACGGATTCGTGGAGCACCCCCGGGACCGTGTAAAGTGGGCGATGTCGCCGAGGGAAACCGGACGGAAACGGCCGAAAGCCTCCGGTGACATCGCAGGTCAAGGGGCTGTAGCTCAGTTGGTAGAGCGCTTGCATGGCATGCAAGAGGTCCGGGGTTCAATTCCCCGTAGCTCCACAGCAGTCGAGGGGCGCCCGCCCAAATAGGGTGGGGGCGGCCGGGGGGTGGGGGGGGCGCCCGCCGCGGGG
>NZ_JBHWIJ010000255.1:2067-12804 GCF_042732255.1 Kitasatospora sp. NPDC059803
TCCCCCTTCACTGGCCAAGCTCACGGGGGGTGTTACAAACCCCCCTCCCCACACCCGCGCCGGGGCCCCCCCCCCCACCGGCCCCCCCCCCCCTTCGGCGTTCTGCGCATGCCACCGGCGGAAGGGCCGGAAAGACCGCTACCGTCGTTCCATGGCCGATCTGGAGCGAAGGCGGAACGAGGAACTGGCCCGGATACTGCACCAGCTCGGCTGGAGTCCGGAACGGCTCGCCCGCGAGGTGAGCCTCGCCCTGCCGCCAGGCCTGGCCATCAGCTCCACCGCCCCCTACAAGTGGCGCGACCGCGGCATGGTGCCGCGCAGCCCGCACGACCAGACCGTCTGCGAAGTGCTCAGCCGCACCCTCGGCATCGCCGTCACCTACGAACAGCTCTGGGGCCGGATGGGCGGCCACCGCGGCGCCAAGATCCTCTCGCCCCGGCTGCTCACCGACCCGTGGACCGCAGACACCGCTCAGACCGCGCTGCGCGAGGCCGCCACCGACGCCGGGCCCGTCCGCCTCACCGACCTCTTCCGCGGCGCCGACCTCGACCAGGCCGCCGAACGGCTCGCCTCCCCGCCCCCGCCCGTCGGGGGCGGCGAAGGGGCGCTGCGCATCGACCCCGGCCTCGTCGGCGACCTCGGCCTGTCCTACCGCAGCAAGCAGCGGCTCGAACGCTCCTGCGGCGGCGGACTCGTCCTCGGCCCCACCCGGGCCGAACTCGCCATGCTGGCCAAGCTGCTGGAACTCGGCGCCTACGACGAACGGGTCGGCCGCGAGCTGTACGGCACGGCCAGCCGGCTCGCCCGGCTGGCCGGCTGGGCCGCGTACGACCTCGGCCACGACGCGGCCGCCCAGCGCGCCTTCGTCGCCGCCCTGCGGGCCGCCCACGTCAGCGGCGACGTCCGGCTCGGCGTCGCCGTGCTCGGCGGCCTGGTGGTGCTCGCCACCCAGGGCACCGGAGGGCGCGGCCTGGACGCCGTCGCCGCGCTCAACACCGCCCTGGCCCGGCACGGCTCCGCACTGAGCCCCGTCGGCCGGGCCCGGCAACTCGGCCGGATCGCCCGCGCGCACGGCCGCCGGGGCGAGGCCGAGCAGGCCGAGGCCGCCGCCGCCCGGGCCTTCGCCGAACTCGACGGCGTGCCCGGCACGGAGGCGGCCCGCGCCGAACTCGCCGGGATGGTGGGGGAGGGCCGGCTGGCACTCGGCCAGCACCGGATGGCCAAGGCGCTGCTCGCCGAGGCCGTCGCCGGGCTGGGGGCCGGCCGCGGGCGGTCCAAGGCGCTGCTGATGGTCCGCCTCGCCGAGACCCACCGGCGCCTCGGCGACCAGCGGGAGGCCGCCCGCACCGCGTCGCTCGCCCGGGCGCTCGCGGCGGGCATGCAGTCCGAGCGGCTGGCGCGGGCGCTGCGCGACTTCGACGCGGCGACGCGGTCGGCGTCGGCGGGGCGGTGAGGTCTGTGTGTGGCGGGGCGGGGGCGGCGTCGGCGGGGCGGGGGCGGCGTGTGGTGGGGGGCTTCCCGGGTCGGCGGTGAGGTCCGTGCGGGGGCGGGCCCGGGGCCGTCGGGCCCCGGTGGATACCCGGGAGCGCGCTGATCTGCTTGCGGTACCCTGAGCCCATGCGAACCGTGCGCCTGCTCCTTAGCCGGCCGCGCTGACCAGGACCGGTTACGCCCTCGGGCGGTGCCGGAGTCGGCGTGGCGTCCCCTCCTGCGAGGGGATTTTTTGTTTTCCGCCCCCGTTCACGGGCCGGCCGTGTCCGCGGTTCGCCAACTGACATCGATGGAGCTTGAAGGACCATGAGCGAGACGACCCCTGCGTCCGGCACGGCCGAGACCGCGACCGAGCCGTTCCGGTACAGCGCCGCGCTGGCGGCGGAGATCGAGTCCCGCTGGCAGGACCTCTGGGAGAAGGAGGGCACCTTCAACGCCCCCAACCCCGCCGGTGCGCTGGCCGACCCGGCGGCCGGAGACGTCGCCGCGAAGCCGCACAGCTTCATCATGGACATGTTCCCGTACCCCTCGGGCGCGGGCCTGCATGTCGGCCACCCGCTGGGCTACATCGCCACCGACGTCTACGCCCGCTACCAGCGGATGACCGGCCACAACGTGCTGCACACGCTGGGCTACGACGCGTTCGGCCTGCCCGCCGAGCAGTACGCGGTGCAGACCGGCACCCACCCGCGGGTCTCCACCGAGGCCAACATCGCCAACATGCGCCAGCAGCTGCGCCGGCTGGGCCTGGGCCACGACCCGCGCCGCTCGATCTCCACGATCGACCCGGAGTACTACCGCTGGACCCAGTGGATCTTCCTGCAGATCTTCAACTCCTGGTACGACGAGCAGGCCGGCCGGGCCCGGCCGATCGCCGAGCTGATCGCCCGGTTCGAGTCCGGCGCGAAGCCGACCCCGGACGGGCGCCCGTGGGCCGACCTGTCCGCCGCCGAGCGCGACGAACTGCTGGGCGAGTACCGGCTGGCGTACTCCAAGGAGGTGCCGGTCAACTGGTGCCCCGGCCTGGGCACCGTCCTGGCCAACGAGGAGGTCACCGCGGACGGCCGCTCCGAGCGCGGCAACTTCCCGGTGTTCAAGTCCAACCTGCGCCAGTGGATGATGCGCATCACCGCGTACTCCGACCGCCTGATCTCCGACCTGGACCTGCTGGACTGGCCCGAGGCCATCAAGCTCCAGCAGCGCAACTGGATCGGGCGCTCCGAGGGCGCCCGGGTCGACTTCGCCGTCGACTCCGGTGAGAAGATCACCGTCTTCACCACCCGGCCCGACACCCTGTTCGGCGCCACCTACATGGTGCTGGCCCCCGAGCACGGCCTGGTCGACTCGATCGTCCCGGCCGCCTGGCCCGCGGACGTGCCCGCCGAGTGGACCGGCGGCGCAGCCACCCCCGCCGAGGCCGTCGCCGCCTACCGCGCCACCGCCGCCGCCAAGTCGGACGTCGAGCGGCAGGTCGAGGCCAAGGTCAAGACCGGCGTCTTCACCGGCGCCTACGCCGTGAACCCGGTCAGCGGCGCGTCCGTCCCGGTGTTCATCGCCGACTACGTGCTGATGGGCTACGGCACCGGCGCCATCATGGCCGTCCCCGCCCACGACCACCGCGACTTCGCCTTCGCCCGCGCCTTCGCGCTGCCGATGCGCTGCGTCGTCCAGCCCACCGACGGGCGCGGCGAGGACCCGGCCGCCTGGGACGACGCCTTCGACACCTACGACTCCGTCATCGTCAACTCCTCCCGGGACGGGCTGACGCTGGACGGGCTGGGCGTCGTCGACGCCAAGGCCGCCGTCACCGCCTGGCTGGCCGAGCGCGGCATCGGCGAGGGCACCGTCAACTACCGCCTGCGGGACTGGCTGTTCAGCCGCCAGCGGTACTGGGGCGAGCCCTTCCCGATCGTCTACGACGAGGACGGCGTCATGCACGCGCTGCCCGAGTCGATGCTGCCGGTCGAGGTCCCCGAGGTCGAGGACTACTCGCCGCACACCTACGACCCGTACGACGCCACCTCCTCGCCCAAGACCCCGCTGTCGCGCAACGAGGCCTGGGTCAACGTCGAACTGGACCTGGGCGACGGCGTCCGCACCTACCGGCGCGAGACCAACACCATGCCCAACTGGGCGGGTTCGTGCTGGTACGAGCTGCGCTACGTCGACCCGTCGAACTCCTCGGCGGTCGTCGACCCGGCCAACGAGAAGTACTGGCTCGGCCCCACGGCCACCAAGCCGGCCGGCGGCGCCGACCTGTACGTCGGCGGTGCCGAGCACGCCGTGCTGCACCTGCTGTACGCGCGCTTCTGGCACAAGGTGCTGCACGACCTGGGCCACGTCTCGTCCGTCGAGCCGTTCCACAAGCTGTTCAACCAGGGCATGATCACCGCCGACGTCTACCGCGACGAGCGCGGCTTCCCGGTGCCCGCCGCCGAGGTCGAGGAGCGCGACGGCCAGTACTTCTGGCAGGGCGAGGCCGTCAAGCGCGAGGCCGGCAAGATGGGCAAGTCCCTGAAGAACGCCGTCGCGCCCGACGAGATCGCCGACGAGTACGGCGCCGACACGCTGCGCCTGTACGAGATGTCCATGGGCCCGCTGGACGTCTCCCGCCCCTGGGACACCCGCGCCGTCGTCGGCTCGTACCGCTTCCTGCAGCGGCTGTGGCGCAACGTCGTCTCGGAGGCCACCGGCGACCTGGTCGTCACCGAGGAGGAGCCGGACGAGGCGACGCTGCGTGCCCTGCACAAGGCGATCGACGGCATCCGCGGCGACATGGCCGGGCTGCGGTTCAACACGGCCGTCGCCAAGGCGATCGAGCTGAACAACTACCTGGTCAAGCGCGGCTCCACGCCGCGCGCCGTGGCCGAGCAGCTGGTCCTGATCGTCGCGCCGCTGGCCCCGCACATCGCCGAGGAGCTGTGGCGCCGGCTGGGCCACGACGAGTCGCTGGCGCACACCGACTACCCGGTCGCCGACCCGGCGTACGTGGTGGACGAGACGGTGACCTGCGTGGTGCAGCTCAAGGGCAAGGTGAAGGCCCGGCTGGAGGTCGCGCCGACGATCTCGGACGCCGAGCTGGAGACGCTGGCGCTGGCCGACCCGGCCGTAGTCGCGGCGATCGGCGAGGCGCCGGTGCGCAAGGTGATCGCGCGGGCGCCGAAGCTGGTGAACATCGTCACGGGCTGAGGCTGAGAGGCTGAGGCTGAGGTCGGTCAGTTGAGGCTGAGGCTCAGGTCGGCCGGCTGCGGTTGAGGTCGCGCGGCTGATGTCGGTCGGCTGGTAGTCGGCCGGCCGAGGCTGCTGGGGCGGGTGTCCTTCGGGACGCCCGCCCTCGCTCGTGCCCGGGGCCCTGGGAGGACCCTCGAACCCTCGGGGAGATCCCCGATCTGTCCCTGATCTCCGCCGCCCGGGCCCGTTCCGTCCGCCCCGGGCCCGATCCGGCGGCTACCGTGGAACCCTCGGCAGTACGGCCCGCGTTGGGTCCGGTGGGGGCCGAAACGGTGGCGGAAGGTGGCTCGCGATGGACGCGTTCGGCGTGATGATCGGCCTGGTCCTGCTCTTCGGGATCGCGGCGTTCGTCCTGGCCGTGGTCGGCACGGTCAAGGCGGCGAAGGCCGTCGCCACGAAGATCGGGCGGCACGAGGCCAACGCCCGGCGCGCCGTGGAGAACGCCACCCTCAAGGCGAAGACCTTCACCAAGGTCGGACCGCCCGGCCAGATCGCCGCCGTCCGGCTCGGTCTGCGCACCTCGCTCGACGGCACCCGGCAGGTGCTGGAGAGCGGCCTCCCCCAGGACGGCCAGCTCGGCGAGTCCCTCGCCCTGCTCGGCAGGCTCGACGCACACGCCGCCGAACTCGACGGCGAACTGCGGATGCTGGAGCGGGAGCCGGACACCGCGCGGATCGCGGCCAAGCTGCCGGAGCTGCGCGAGCGCGCCGAACGGATCACCCACTCCGCGGAGACCATGCGCTGGGCCGCGCAGGACCGGATGCACCGGTTCGCGGACGACGAGCTGAGCCGGCTCAGCCAGGAGTGCGAGAGCGAGGCGGGGGCGCTGCGGCACTGGGACACCTCGGGGGAGTCGTCGTCCGCGTCCGCCTCTGGCTCCGGCTCCGCTGCTTCCTCCGCGTCGTCCGCGTCCTCGGGTTCGGGGGCGGGCTCGGGTTCTGGCTCGGGGGCGGCCTCCGGGGGTGCTGTGCGGGCCGGGCTGACGGACGGGAAGAGCCGTCCGAGCGCCGAGGAGCTCCTCGGACTCGTCGATCCGCTGGCCAAGCTGGCCCAGCGGCTGCGGAAGCCGTCGGCGGGGCCCACGGCAGGCTGAGCCGAGCCGAGCCGAGCCGAGCCTGAGCTGAGCACCCCGCGCCGGGTGCTGCGGCCGTGCTTCGGCGGGTGCTGCGTGCTTGCTCCGGCGGCGCCCTCGGGGCCTTTCGGGGCTCGCACCCGGGCGCTGTCCTCCCGGACGAACGGGGAGTAATCTCCGCCTCATGCCCTCTGACCTCGCACTTGTCACCGACTCCACGGCCTACCTGCCGCAGGAGACCCTCGACCGGTACGGGATCACGGTGGTCCCGCTGAGCGTCGCGGTCGGTGACGCGGTCCTGTGCGAAGGCGTCGAGATCTCCCCCAAGGACGTCGCCGAGGCGCTGCGCGACAAGCAGCGGGTGACGACCTCCCGACCGAACCCCGAGGCCTTCGCCGCCGCCTATCGGGCCGCCGCCGAGGCCGGGGCGAAGGGCATCGTCTCGGTGCACATCTCCGGCGAGCTGTCCGGCACGGTGGAGGCCGCCCGGCTGGCGGCCGCCGAGGCGCCGGTACCCGTGCGGGTGGTGGACAGCCGACTGGTCGGCATGGCCCTCGGATACGCGGTGCTGGCGGCGGCCGAGGCGATCGCGGCCGGGCGGGACCTGGCGGAGGCGGCCGAGGCCGCCACCCGGCGGGCGGCCGTGACCAGCGGGTTCTTCTACGTCGACACCCTGGAACACCTGCGCAGGGGCGGCCGGATCGGGGCGGCGCGGGCGCTGCTCGGGTCGGCGCTGGCGGTCAAGCCGCTGCTGCACCTGGACGGGGGGCGGATCGAACCGCTGGAGAAGGTGCGCACCGCGTCGCGGGCGATCGCGCGCTTGGAGGAGATCGCCGTCGAGCGGTCGGGGGGCGGGGAGGTCGACATCACCGTGCACCACCTGGCGGCCGAGGAACGGGCCGAGCCGCTCGCGGAGCGGCTGCGGGCCCGGGTGCCGGGGCTGCGGGAGCTGTACGTGGGCGAGGTGGGGGCGGTGATCGGCGCGCACGTCGGGCCGGGGCTGCTCGCGGTGGTCGTCGCGCCGCGCTGAGCGGGCCGGGCGTGCCGCGTCGCGGGCTCTGGTCAACTCCTCGCGGCGCTGATCACTCGTGTGAGTGATCTGTTTTGTCCACAACCCCTGAGTTATCCACAGGGGTTCGGTAATTTCTGCGCACTCTGCCGAGGACTCCTACCGTCCTCGGCATGACGACCATGGGCCTGGGCGCGGCGAAGCGCCACGAGATCAACGAGACCGTCCGGCTGCGGATGGCGGCGCTGCTGCCGACCGGCGGCGTCGCGGGCGATGGGGCGGGAGCAGAGGCCGGTGCCGGTGCCGGGGCGGGCGGGCCGGTGGGCTCCGGTGCCGCGATGGGCGCGCTCGCGTCGACCGGGCCGCCTTCGGGCGCGGTTCCGGCCGGGGCGGGGGAGCGGCCTCCGTCGGCGGGGCCTGCGCCGCCTGTGCCGTCTGTGCCGTTGGAGCCGGTCAGGGCGGGCGGTGACGCGGATCCGCCGGGGCCGGGGGCCGGGTCGGGCCTTCGATTCGGCTCGGCGATGGCACTCGACCGGCGGGCGGTGGCCGGGTTGGCCGTCCTGCTGCTGTTCGCGGTCGGCTACGCCGTGCAGTACTTCTGGCTGGCCAGACCGCAGGCGGTGGCCGTGCCGGCGTTGGCGTCCGCCCCGGTCTCACCGGTCTCACCGGGGGCGGAGGGGGCAGAGGGGGCGGCATCCGCGTCCGTGTCGACTCCGGCCTTGGGCCTGGGCCCGGCCGCGGTCTCGGCGGCCGATCCCGTCGGCCCCGGGGGCGGGGCGGTCGTCGTGGTCGACATCGGCGGGCGGGTTCACCTCGCCGGCCTGCACACCCTGCCCGGCGGCTCGCGGGTGGCCGACGCCCTACGGGCGGCGGGCGGTCCGCTGCCGGAGACGGACACCCGAAGCCTCAACCTGGCCCGGGTCCTGACGGACGGTGAACAGATCCTGGTCGGCGAGCCGGCTCAGGCCTCCGCCCCGGGCGCCGGGGCCGGCAACGGACCGCCGGCGGCCGGCACGCCCAGACCGCCCGTCAGCCTCAACCGCGCCGGCCTCGAACAGCTGGACACCCTCCCCGGCGTCGGCCCGACCCTCGCCCAGCGCATCCTCGCCTACCGCACGTCGCACGGCTCGTTCCGCACGCTCGACCAGCTTCGGCAGGTCAGCGGCATCGGGGCGCGCACGTTCGCGGAACTCCGACCGCTGCTGACCCTCTGACCTCCCCGTCCGTCCCCTTGCCCGCCTGTTCTCCCGCCCGTCCGTCGTCGGCCGTCGTTGCTCGTCGTCGTTCGTCCGTCGCCGCCACCATCCGAAGGGAGGTACCGCCGTGCCCGCCACCATCGAACCGAACCTGCCGAACCGCTCCACCGGTGCCGACTTCCGGCTGCTGCTTCCCGCCGTCTCGGCCTGGGTGGTGACGGCCGCGCTCCTCGGCCTGGAGCCGGGGTACGACGTCCTCGCCTTCGGCCTGGCGGGTGCCGCCGCACTGGCGGCCGTCCTGCTGCTCGTCAGGCCCGCGTTCCCACGCCGACGCGCAGCGGCGGTGACCTTGGCCGCCGTCCTGCTCACCGGAGCCGCCGCCGCGGTGGCCACCCCGCTGCACACCGCCGATCTGCACCGGGGGCCGCTGCCGGAGCTCGTCCGAGCGGCCGAGCACGCCCCGCCGCGATCCCCGGGCGAGCCCGCTCGGGTGGTGGAGGCGGAGCTGACCGTCGCGGGGGACCCGAAGTCCCACGCGGCCCGGGGCGGGACCACCGGCGGGCAGACCCTCCTCACCGTCGACGCGGTGGCCGACCGGGTCACGCTCCTGCCGGACGGGCGCAGTACCCGGACGCGGACCCCGGTGACCGTCATGGTCCGGGGCGCGGAATCCGGGCCTTGGCAGGGGCTGCTCCCGTCGGAGCGGCTGGTGGTGGAGGCCGAGGTGCGGCCCGCGGGAGACGGCTACGACACCGAGTGCGCGGCGCTGCTGGTCGTCCACGGCCCGCCCCGCCGCCTCGCGCCGCCGAACCTGCCGCAGCGGATCGCCGGGCGGCTGCGTGCCGGTCTGCGCACGGCCAGCGACGGGCTCCCGCCGGACGCGCGCGGACTGCTCCCGGGTTTGGTCGTGGGGGACACCTCGCGACTGCCCGACGACCTTGAGGACGCCTTCCGGGCCACCGACCTGGTGCACCTGGTGGCGGTGAGCGGGGCCAACCTGGCGATCGTCCTCGGCGCGCTGCTGGGCGCCCCGGGGCAGGCCGGCACCCCGGAACGGCGCGGGCTGGCCGCGCTGCTGGGGCTCTCGCTGCACACCAGCGCGCTGCTCGGGACGGCGCTGACGCTGGCCTTCGTCGCCGTCTGCCGGCCGGAGCCCAGCGTGCTGCGCGCGGCCGGGACGGGGCTGATCGGCATGCTCGCGCTGGCCACCGGCCGGCCCCGGCAGGCGGTGCCCGCGCTCGCCGGAGCGGTCCTGGTGCTCGTCCTGCTCGACCCGTTCCTGGCGCGTTCCTTCGGATTCCTGCTCTCGGTGCTCGCCACGGCCGGGCTGCTCGTCCTCGGGCCGCACTGGGCCGAGGCGCTGCGGTCCCGGCGCTGGCCGCACCACCTGGCGGGTGCCCTGGCGGCGACGGCCGCCGCCCAGGCCCTGTGCGCGCCGGTGACGGTGGTGCTGTCCGGGCACGTCAGCCTGGTCGCGATCCCGTGCAACCTGCTGGCCGAACTGGCGGTGGCCCCGGCGACCCTGCTCGGCTTCGGGGTGCTCGTGCTGCAGCCGCTCCTCCCGGACCTGGCCCGCCTGCTCGCGGAGCCGGCCGGAGTGCCGGTCGGCTGGCTCGCCTTGGTGGCGCGGCGCGGCGCCGAACTCCCGGGCGGCCAACTCTCCTGGCCGGGCGGGTGGTTCGGGACGGCGACGGTCGCGCTGGCCACCCTGGCGGCCTGCTGGGTGATGCCGCTCCTGCTGCCACGGCGAGCGCCGTCCGGCAAGCCCGTCCGCGCCCGGCGGCGGTGGGTACGGGCGCTGGTGACGGGGGTGCTGCTCGTGGTCCTGCTGGCCGTGCTGCTGCGGCCACCGCAGCTCACCCGGATCGCGACCGGCTGGCCGCCGCCGGGGTGGCGGATGGTGATGTGCGACGTGGGCCAAGGGGACATGCTGGTGCTCGCGGCCGGTGCACCGGACAGCGCGGTGGTGGTCGATGCGGGGCCGGATCCGAACGCCGCCGACAGGTGCCTGCGGGATCTGGGTGTCACGGAAGTGCCGCTGTTGGTGGTGACGCACTTCCACGCCGATCACGTCGAGGGTGTGCCGGGGGTGGTCCGGGGCCGTCGGGTCGGAGCGATCGAGGGCACGACCCTGGACGATCCACCGGGTGAGGCGGCCCGGGTGGCGGGCTGGGCGGTCGGGGCCGGAGTCCCGCTGCTGCGCGCGGGGCGCGGTGAACGGCGCTCGGCGGGCCCGGGGTTGTCCTGGGAGGTGGTCTGGCCCGACGCCGGGGCGGCTGTCGAGGCCCCGGGGGCGAACAACGCGAGCGTCGCGCTGGTGGTGTCGGTGGCGGGCGGACTGCGGATGGCGTTGCTCGGGGACCTCGAACCGCCTGCCCAGTCGGCGCTGCTGGGCCGGTTGGGGCGGGTGGACGTCCTGAAGGTGGCGCACCACGGATCGGCGCATCAGGACTGGGCTTTGACCGGTGCGTTGCGTCCCCGGCTGGCATTGATCTCGTGCGGCGAGGGAAACGCGTACGGGCATCCGTCCGTGCGGACGGTGGACCGGCTGCGCGCGCTGGGTGCGAGCGTGCTGCGCACCGATCGGGTGGGCGACATCGCGGTGACGGGCGGCTCGCCGGCCGTCCTCGGGGTGTCCGTGCACCCGCAGGCGGCGCACGAGGCGCGCAAGCCCCGCTCGCACGCTGCGGACGGAGCGCCCGACTCCCGTACCGGGCGGGGCTCGCACACCCCGCGAG
>NZ_JBHWIJ010000256.1:0-12756 GCF_042732255.1 Kitasatospora sp. NPDC059803
TGCCAGACAGGGGGGCTGGTGGGGGGGGGGGGCGGGGGGCGGGGGGTACGGGGCCCCCGCCGCCCCGGCGGGCGAGCCCCGGCTGGGGGGCCGGGCGTCGCGGGTGACCGGAGTGGTCAGGCGACCGGAACGGTCGGGTGACTGGAACGGTCGGGTGACCGGCGCGGCCACGTGACCGGGACGGTCAGGCGACCGGAACGGTCGGGAGGGGCACTCAGCCCATGTGCGGGTAGCGGTAGTCCGTCGGCGGGACGAAGGTCTCCTTGACCGAGCGGGTCGAGGTCCACCGCGCCAGGTTCTGCTTGGCACCGGCCTTGTCGTTGGTGCCGGAGGCCCGGCCGCCGCCGAAGGGCTGCTGGCCGACGACGGCGCCGGTCGGCTTGTCGTTGATGTAGAAGTTGCCGGCCGCGAAGCGCAGCTTGTGCATGGCGTCCTGGGCGGCCGCGCGGTCCTGGGCGATGATCGCGCCGGTCAGGCCGTAGGCGGAGGCCGACTCCATCTGGGCCAGCATCTCGTCGTACTTGTCGTCCTGGTAGACGTGCACGGCGAGGATCGGGCCGAAGTACTCCTCGCGGAAGTACTCGGACGCCGGGTCCTCGCAGACGAGGACGGTCGGGCGGACGAAGTAGCCGACCGAGTCGTCGTAGGTGCCGCCGGCCAGGACCTCGACCGCGGGGTCGGCCTGGGCGCGGTCGATGGCGGCCTTGTTCTTGGCGAAGGCGCGGTCGTCGATGACGGCGGACATGAAGTTCGCCAGGTCGGTGACGTCGCCCATGGTGAGGCCCTCGACCTCGGCGGCGAACTCGTCCTTGAGGCCGGCCCAGATCGAGGCCGGGACGTAGGCACGGGAGAGCGCCGAGCACTTCTGGCCCTGGAACTCGAAGGCGCCGCGGGTCATCGCGGTCTTCAGCACGGCCGGGTCGGCGGACGGGTGGGCGACCAGGAAGTCCTTGCCGCCGGTCTCGCCGACGATCCGCGGGTAGGTGCGGTAGCCGGCGATGTTCTCGCCGACGGAGCGCCACAGGTGCTGGAAGGTGGCGGTGGAGCCGGTGAAGTGGATGCCGGCCAGCGCCGGGTGCTTGAGCGCCACGGCGGAGACGTCCAGGCCGTCGCCGGTCACCATGTTGATGACGCCCTTGGGCAGGCCGGC
The DNA here is from genome assembly GCF_042732255.1 of Kitasatospora sp. NPDC059803. NCBI lineage: Bacteria > Bacillati > Actinomycetota > Actinomycetes > Kitasatosporales > Streptomycetaceae > Kitasatospora > Kitasatospora sp. NPDC059803. Next base: position 1,151 of record NZ_JBHWIJ010000256.1, read on the forward strand.
CTCCTCCAGCAGCTGCATCAGCAGGTGCGCGGAGTACTGCTGGGTCGGGGACGGCTTCCAGAGCACCACGTTGCCCATCAGCGCGGGCGCGGTCGGCAGGTTGCCGGCGATCGCGGTGAAGTTGAACGGGGTGATCGCGTAGACGAAGCCCTCCAGCGGGCGGTGGTCGCTGCGGTTCCACACGCCGTCCGAGGAGATCGGCTGCTCGGCCATGATCTGGCGGGCGAAGTGCACGTTGAAGCGCAGGAAGTCGACCAGCTCGCAGGGCGTGTCGATCTCGGCCTGCTGGGCGGTCTTGGACTGGCCGAGCATGGTGGCGGCGGCCAGGGTCTCGCGCCAGGGGCCGGCCAGCAGGTCGGCGGCCTTGAGGAAGATCGCGGCGCGGGAGTCGAAGGAGAGCGCCTGCCAGGCCGGGGCCGCGGCCAGGGCAGTGTCGATGGCCTCCTGCGCGTCGGCCTGGGTGGCGTTGCGCAGGGTGCCGAGCCTCGCCGCGTGGTTGTGCGGCTGGACGACGTGGATCTCGGCGCCGCCGCCCATGCGGTGCTCACCGTTGATCGTCATGGTCAGCTGGACCGGCTCCTGGCCGCCCAGCTCCTTCAGCTTGGCCTCCAGACGGGCCCGTTCCGGGCTGCCCGGGGCGTAGCTGTGGACCGGCTCGTTCACCGGCGCGGGGACCTGGGTCACAGCGTCCATAGAGCGCACGCTCTCCTTCGTTGATGCGGGGGGATGCCGGCGTGGGTCGCACGTCGGCCACAGCACGAACGCTATTCCTGCCCCTGGGGCCACTTGATTGGCCGGGCGGCTAAATTCCCCCGTACGGCGTTGTCCGGCCCGACGAAGGGGTCACGGCGCAGTCACGGCGCGGTCACGGCGCGCCGTTGACGGCCCGTCGCGCCGGAGGCCACCGGGAGCACCGGCCGGTCCCAGTCGATCCGGTGGCCGTGCACCGGGCGGAGCATCTTCTCCGGGCTCAGGAAGGTCCGCATCGCGATCGGCGCGAGCAGCCGGAACAGCGCCCGGCCGACCGGCCCGGAGGACTTCTGGTTGTTGGTGCGCGCCGCGTTGGCGGCGATCTTCTCGACCCGGGGCCGGCGCAGCGCCTCGTAGGCGGCGAAGGCGGCGGTGTGGTCGGGCAGGTCCCGCAGGCAGCGGGCGAGTTCGACGGCGCTCTCGACGGCCAGCGAGACGCCCTGGCCGGAGCTGTTGGAGGGGGCATGCGCGCTGTCGCCGACCAGCACCATCCGGCCGCGGTACCAGTGCGGGACGGACGGCATGATCTCCAGCCGCGGGAAGACCTCGACGGTGTCGGCGGCGGCCTCGCGCAGCACGTCCCGGGCGGGCAGGTCGTCGGCGTGCAGGTCGCGGACCCGGCGCAGCCACTCCTCCGGGCTGACGGCGCGGACCTGCTCGGCGGTCAGCTGTTCGGGCTGCGGGATGTTGCTGAACCAGGCCGTCCCGGCGCCGTCCGGCAGCCCCCAGTAGCCGAAGAAGGCGCGGGCGCCGTTGGCGAAGTGCATGGTCTCGCCGCGTCCGGCCCGGCCGGGCAGCCGGTGCGGGCTGTAGCCGCCGACGCCGAGCAGGCCGGTGTACTGCGCGCCGGGTGCGGCCGGGTCGATCAGGGTGCGGACGGTGGAGCGGGTGCCGTCGGTGCCGATCAGCAGGTCGCCGGTGGCGGTGTCGCCGTCGGCGAAGCGGGCGGTGATGCCGTCGGCGCCCTCCTCGGCGCCGACCAGCCGTTTGCCGTAGCGGACTTCGATGCCGCTCTCGCGCAGCCGCCGCTGGAGCACCTCGTACAGTTCGGCGCGGCGCATGACCCGGCCGGGCGGCAGGTCGGGGAGGCCGGCGAACTCGGCCAGCACGCCGCCCCGGCCGTCCTCGATCAGCATCGGGCCGATCGGCTGTCCGATCGCGCCGACCTCCGCCCCGAGCCCGACGGTCGCCAGGGCGTCGAGCCCGTTGGGGGCGATCATGAAGGTGCCGCCGATGCCCTCGGCGGAGGACTCGTAGGCCTCGAAGACGACGGCTTCGACGCCGGCCTTGCGCAGGGCCAGTGCCGTCACCGGCCCGGCGATGCCGCCGCCGATGACGAGGGCCCTCTTCTCCCCGTTGCTCGTACTCATTCCAGACTCCCGAAGATCTCGTGCCAGGTCCGGATGAACTCCGGCTCCTTGAGTCGACCGACGAGGTGCTCGACGAAGCGGCCCTCGGCCTCCAGCGCGCCGACCCGGTGTTCCTCCTCGATCAGGAAGATCCAGGCCACGCCGTCGTCCGAGGCCTTCCGCAGGGCCGCCCGGATGCCCGCCACCTCGGCCGCCAGCGCGGCCCGCCGCTGTTCCAGCAGTTCCACGGCCTCGGCCGGCGGGACCACCATGAGCAGCGACAGCGCGACCCCGAACGCGGGGTACTCGTGCTGCGGTTCGGCGACGAGTTCGCGCATCCAGTCGGTGAGCTCCGCCCGGCCCTCGGGGGTGACGGCGTAGACGGTGCGCTCCGGTCGCTGGGTGTCGCGGACGGTCTCCTGTTCGGCGACGAACCCGGCCTTCCGCAGTTGCTCCACGACCATGTACAGCGAGCTGCGGTTGTACTTGATGTTGCGGTCCTTGCCGTGCTCCTTGAGCCGGCGCCCCATCTCGTACGGGTGCATCGGCCCGGCCACGAGTTCGGCCAGGACCGCGAGGGCCAGCGGGTTCGACACCTTGCGTCGCTTCGCCACGAGACGTCCTCATCTCTTGGTCAGTACTGACTATCCACTCCTGAATAGTCAGAGTCAACTATTTACGAAAGCCGGGCCGCGACTCTGTCCGCCCGGCTAAAATCAACCACACGGCATTGTCCGAGCGGATGAAGGAGGCCCGATGACGACCCCCGGCCTCCCAGGCTCCCCCGGACTCCCGCCCACCTCCGGCCTCCCGCTCCGCCGGCTGCTGATGTCCCTCGGCGAACCCCTGGTCGAACTCCAGGCCGCCCCGCAGGGCCTGGACGTCCCGGTCCGCGACGTCGCGATCCTCGACCCGGAGGACCCGCCGACCGCCGCCCCCGGCGAACTCGTCCTCGCGATCGGCGCCCGCGGCCGCGCCGCCCTCCCCGCCCTGCGCGCCGCCGGACGGGCCGGCGCCGCGGCGGTCGCGGTCAAGCTGGACGGCCCCGGCCAGGCGGACGCACTGCGCGAGGCCGCCACCGAGGCGGGCGTCGCCCTGCTCTCGGTGCGCCGCGAGACCCGCTGGGAGCACCTCGACTCACTGGCCCGCGCGATCATCGCCGGCCCGGACGCCCCGGACACCCCCGGCGCCCCCGAACCCAACGCGGGTGACCTCTTCTCCCTCGCCCAGACCGTCGCCGTGCTCACCAACGGCATCGTCTCGATCGAGGACACCTCCAGCCGGGTGCTGGCGTACTCCCGCTCCTCCGACTCGGACGAGGTCGACGACCTGCGCCGGCTCTCCATCCTCGGCTGGCAGGGCCCCGAGCCGTACCTGTCCAAGCTCCGCGAGTGGGGCATCTTCCAGCACCTGCGCACCTCGGACGCCCCGATCGCGGTCGAACCGCACCCCGAACTCGGCCTGCGCCGCCGCCTGGCGATCGGCATCCGGGCCGGGGCGCAGCCGCTCGGCACCATCTGGGTGCAGGAGGGGGCGCAGCCGCTGGCGCCGCTCGCCGATCAGGCCCTGGTCGGCGCCGCCCGGGTGGCCGCCGCCCAACTGGTGCGCCGCCGACGCGAGTTGTCCGCCGACATGCGGCTCACCCGGACGCTGCTCACCGGCCTGCTGGAGGGCTCCACCGGCCCGCAGTCGCTCGCCACCCACCTGGGTCTGGACCTGCGCCGCCCGGCCACCGTGCTCGCCTACGGCGCGCACACCACCGAGGCGCTGCACCGCTCCGACGTCACCGGCCTGATCTCGGTGCACACCGCCGCCCGGCACCGCACCGCCCTGCTCGCCCCGATCGAGTCCCGGGTGTACGTGCTGCTGCCCGAGCTCCCGCCCGGCCTGCCGATGGCCACCGTGCGCGGCTGGGCGGACGAGGTGGTGGCTGCCGCCCGGGAGCACCTCGGCGTCCCGCTGCGCGCCGCGATCGGCTCGACCGTGGACGGCCTGGCCCAGGTGCCGGACTCCCGCGCGCAGGCGGACCGCATCCTGGACGCGATGAGCCGCGGCGGGGTGGACCTCGACGTGGCGGCGCTGATCGACGTCCAGGCCGAAGTGCTGGTCAGCGAGATGCTCGCGCTGCTCCAGGAGCGCTCCGGCCTGCGCGACCCCCGGCTCACCGCGCTCGCCGCGTACGACCGCCGGCACGGCACCCGGCTCGCCGAGTCGGTGCTGGCCTGGCTGGACGCGCTCGGCGAGGTCCGGGTCGCCGCGGACGCCCTGCACATCCACCCCAACACCCTGCGCTACCGGGTGCGCCGTGCCGAGCAGTTGACCGGCATCGACCTCGCCCAGCCGCAGCAGCGCCTGCTGGCGATGCTGCAACTGAGGCTGCCCGCGGACGAATGACCGCGGGCAGCCCCTTCGACACCCGCTACGTCACTCGCCGTAGCCCTGGCCGCGCTTGTGCTCGTTCAGCCGGTGCCACGGGCCGGTGATGGCCAGCTGGATGCCCGGGGTCTGGATGTTGGCGAAGAGGGTCTTGCCGTCGTCCGAGAAGGTCACCCCGGTGAACTCGCTGAACTCCGGCTTCTCGGCGGTGCCGATGTTCAGCTCGTTGCGGGCGATGGAGTAGGTCAGCCCGTCCTCGGTGGCGCCGAACAGGTGCGACACGCCCTCGCCGTCCTCGGCGATCACGATGCCGCCGTACGGCGAGACGGTGATGTTGTCCGGGCCGTCGAAGTTGTCGTGGTCGCCCCAGACGTCGGTGTTGACGCCGAGCAGCACCTTCAGGGTGATGGTGCGGCGGGTCGGGTTGTAGAACCAGACCTGGCCGTCGTGCTGCACCGGGCTCTCCGAGCGGGCGAAGCTGGAGACGAAGTAGAAGCCGCCGTCACCCCACCACATGCCCTCCAGCTTGCGGGCGCGGGTGACCTCGCCGTCCTTGAACTGCTTGCGGATCGAGACGGTCCTGGCGTCGCGGTCCTGGACCTTGACCCAGTCCGCGCCGTAGGTGGTGCCGACCTTGGTGGCGCGGGAGAGGTCGTCGACGAACTTGCCCTGGGCGTCGAAGACCTTGAAGGCCTCCAGCACGCCCGCGTCGGCGGCCAGCTTGCGCAGCTGGTAGCGGCCGTGCTTGAAGCCGGCCGGCGGGGTCCAGCGGAACAGCAGGCCGTTGGGGTTCGAGGCGTCCTCGGTCAGGTAGACGTGGCCGCGCTTCGGGTCCACCACGACGGCCTCGTGCGCGTACCGGCCGAAGGCCTTCACCGGCTGCGGGTCGCGGTTGTAGTCGTCGTCGAACGGGTCGACCTCGAAGATGTACCCGTGGTCCTTGGTGAAGCCGTTCTTGCCGGCCTTGTCCTCGGTCTCCTCGCCGGACAGCCAGGTGCCCCACGGGGTCACGCCGCCCGCGCAGTTGGTGGAGGTGCCGGCGATGCCGACCCACTGCTCGACCGAGCCGTTCCGCTTGGCGTGCACGATGGTGCAGCCGCCGGCCGCGCCCGGGTCGTAGACGTGGCCCTCGGTCAGCGGCACCGGGTACGGCCAGTTGGCGCGGGCACCGGACAGCTCGTGGTTGACGACCATCAGGTTGCCGCCGCGCTCGTCCTCGAAGGCGGAGGTGCCGTCGTGGTTGCTCGGGGTGAACTCGCCGGTGCGCAGCCGGGTGACGCCGGCTCGGTTGACGACCTTGTACGCGAAGCCCTTGGGCAGCGACAGCAGCCCGGCCGGGTCCTGTACCAGCGGGCCGTAGCCGACGGCGGCGCGCACCGCACCGGTGTCACCCGCCGCGGACGCGGCCGGCAGCTCGCCGCCGGCCGGGGCGGCGATCGCGCCCGGGGCGCTGGCCAGCGCCTCCGCGCTGCCGGCGATCAGCACGCCGGCCCCGACGAGGGTGGAACGGTTGACGAAGTCCCGGCGGGACAGCGGCATGGCAGCAACTCCTGAGGAATCGGCCGCCGGACCGGGGGCGGGCCCGGTGCCCGGCGGGCGGGGCGTCGAGACGGGGTGTCGACGCCCAGCAGACTCCGCCGCGGGGATGAACCAGGCATGACGCCCACCTCACGCCCAGGCGGCCATTTGCCAACCGATGACCGACACATGACCTCCGCTTTGCCTGAGACGCCCCGCCGAGGGCCACCCCGACCCACGACGCCCTGCCGAGGGCCACCCCGACCCACGACGCCCCGCCGAGGGTCACCCCGACCGCGTCGTCCGCCACTGCTCCCAGGCCGACAGCCACAGCTGCTCGGCGAGCCGGTGCTCCTCCCAGACCTCCGGCCCGCCGCCCCGCCGCTCCCGCCAGAGCTGCTCCCAGGCCCGCTGCGCCGGCAGGCTCGCCACCTCGCTGGCGAACACCGTGTACCGGACGACCTCCTCGACGGCCGCCCCGCCCTCCGGCGTGCCGATCAGCCAATGCGTGTGCCGGGCAAGCCGGTTGAGGTGGTTGACCATCGCGGTCAGCGCCGTCACCGCCTCCTCCCGGTTCTCGGTGGCGAGCCGCATCTGCTGGCGCACCGCCACCTCCCAGCGCACCTCGTAGGCGTCCCCGCGCGGGCGCCGCGGCGTCCGCCCGGCCCGGACCTGCGCCTCGACGGCGGCGGACGCGGCGACGCTCTGCGCGATCAGCTCCCGGTGCGCCTCCAGCCCGACGGCGGGCGGCAGTTCACGCTCCTGCACCGGGACCTGCCGGGCCCGCCGGGCGGCCAGCTCGCCCAGCAGCTCGGCCCGGCCGCGCAGGTACGGCTCGAAGTCCGCGATCCCGCCGAGCTCCACGCCGCCGGGCGGCACCCCGCGCCCGCACACCGTCACGGTCAGCCCGCCGATCCGCAGCCGCCCGGCCCAGACCGGTGCGGCCCCGTCGGCGGCCGATGCGCCCGGCCAGAGCACCGGCCGGTCCTCGTGCACCTCCACCGGGTACGGCTCGCCGTCCACGGTGATCCACTCGCGCAACGCCCGCACCCGGCCCGGCCCGTCGCCCTCGTCGACCCCCAGGTGGTCGTAGACCCGGTCCCGTTCGTCCTCGACCACGTCCTCCAGCTCGGGCAGGTCCTCGCCGCGCTCCGCGTCCGGCCGGTAGGTGCGCACGCTGACGTACGGGCCGGCCACCGAGCTCCAGTCGCCGGACTGCACCTCGACCCAGGCGAGTTCGCCGCCGGAGGTCTCGAAGGCGGCCAGCGCCTCGCCCCAGCCGCCCGTCCCGCCGCCCCCGCGCGACAGCCCCGCGACCACGCCGTACACCGGGAAGTCGGCCGCGGCCACCGTCCGGCGGGAGAAGTCCTCCACCGCGGCGAGACGCTCCTCCTTGCTCCTCGGGTCCGGTACGCGCGCAGGGTCCGTCCGCCCGACGTTCCACTCCGGGGGCCTGCCGCCACTCTCCCGCATCATCCTGTGCCGCACCCCCGAGTCCTCGCGCCCGCACCGCCGACGCCACCTTAGTGCCCGGGACCTGCCGGGTCATCAGCTCGGGTACCGGGCACCGGCGCAGGCCGCGTCGGGACGCCCGGCCGCCGACGGGCCCGGGCCGTGCCAGGACTGCTGGTTGCCGGCCGGCACGGGCCGTGTCAGGACGCGCGGTTGTCAGCCGCCCTCCCTACCCTGGCGGCATGACAGCAGACAGCAGCTTCCCGCCCCGGATCAGCATCGTCACCCTCGGGGTCTCCGACCTCGACCGCAGCGCCCGCTTCTACGAGGACCTGGGCTGGCGGCGGTCCTCCGCCTCCAGTCCGGAGATCGTCTGGTTCCGCACCGCCGACTCGGCGCTCGGCCTCTTCCCCACCGAGGAGCTGGCCGCGGACGCGGGCGTGCCCGCCACCGGTGAGCCCGCCTTCCGCGGCGTCACCCTCGCGGTGAACCTGGAGTCCCCCGCGCTGGTGGACGCCGCGTTGAAGACGGCGGTCGAGGCCGGCGCCGTGGTGGTCAAGCCGCCGGTCCCGACCAGCTGGGGCGGCTACTCCGGCTACTTCGAGGACCCGGACGGCCACCTCTGGGAGCTGGCCCACAACCCGTTCTTCCCCTTCGCCGAGGACGGCTCCCTCGATCTCCCCTGACCCGCCGGCCCATCAGCCCGCCGAAGCCCCCCGTCGGCCCGCCGAAGCCCCCCCCCCCCCGTCGGCCCGTCAGCCCTTGGACCGCGCCTTGAAGGCCGCCTTGCGTGCCTCCTTGGCCACCGCCCGGTCCAGGTGCAGCTCCCCGACGGCCTCCAGGACGTCCGCCGTGTACGGGTGGTCGACCCGCCAGAGCTCGCCGAAGTAGGACGCAGGGTTGCCGGTCACCGGCAGGTCCGCGATCAGCTCGCGCAGCAGTTCGGCGTCGCCGCCGCTGTCCAGCAGCTGGGCGGCGAAGGTGTCGACCACCGTCCACAGCGCCATCGTCCGCTCCGGTACCGGCACGTCCGTCGCTCCCTTCGAGGTCAGCCAGGCCCGGGCGGCGCCGCCCAGCTCGGGGTCGTCCAGCACATCGCGCACGGCAGGCTCGGCGGCCGCGCCCAGCATGTTCAGCGCCGAGACGCCGAGCATCCGCCGCATCGGGGCGTACGCGTCGTCGCCGCGCGCCGCCGCCAGCAGCTCGCGCGCCGCCGCCACCGGCTCCCGGCCGGTGATCCAGACCCGCAGCTCCTCGTCCGGCAGCACGTTGGCGGCCTCGCACACCGCGCGCAGCAGCTCGGCCGCGTCGCCCTGGGCCAGCTCGCCGACCAGCGGCGCGTCGTAGCCGTCCTCCAGCAGCCACTGCCGGATGCCGTACTGGCCGAGCGGGGTGAGCCGGACGAGCCCGAAGCGCGCCGACTCCTCATCGTCCAGCGGTGCCTCGCCGACGAGGGCGGGCTCCTCGCCCTCCGGGCCCTCCTCCTCGTCGAACAGCTCCGGGTCGATCGGCCGGTACTCCAGCAGGCCCAGCTCGGCCAGGTCGCCCAGCATCGGGTCCAGTGCGACCATCACATCGGTGATGTCGCCCAGCAGCTCCTCGCTCGGCTCCTCGCCCTCCGGCACCACCAGCAGCGCGGCCAGCACGCCCAGCGGCACGGTCTCGTTGCCCGGATCGGCGAAGGCGGTGGTCTCGTACAGCACCTGCAACGCCTCGTCCAACAGCTCGGCGGCGGCGTCCCGGGCCTCCTCGACCTCGCTCAGGGCGTCCTCGTCCTCCTCACCGCCCTCCCCGGCCTCCCCGGCCTCCCCGGCCTCCCCGGCCTCCCCGGCCTCCCCGCCCTCGGCGGCCCGCGCGGCCTCCTCCTCCGGCAGCGAGTCGGCCTCCACCGCCAGCTCCCGGACGATCCCGGCGGCGGTCAGCCACAGCTCCAGGACGGTCTCCGGGTCACCCTCCTCGGCGGGCTCCAGATCCGGGCCCGGCACGGCGACGTGCTCACCGGCCGCCGTCGTCCCGATCTCCACCAGGTCCAGGTCGCAGGCCAGCGACCAGGCCCGCATCGCCTCGACCTCCGCCTCCTCCGGCACCTCCCCCTCGGCGGGCGCCAGGCCCAGCAGCTGCGCCGCCGGCGCCCGGTCCTCCTCCACCAGGTCGCCGAACTCGTCCACCACCCGGTGCGGGGCGGCCCAGCGGGCCAGCGCCAGCGCGTACCCGAACATCGGCACGGCCTTCGCCAGGGCGGCCAGCTCCTCCTCGGCGGGCAGCTTCACCGGCGGTACCAGGACCGCCGCGTCGTCCAGGTCCTCGTCGTCCAGCCCGTGCGCGGCGAACGCCCCGTAGAGGTCCTGAAGCTCCAGGTCGGCGGGCAGAACCGGCTCGACCGCACTCTCTCCCGGCGAAGCCCCGGCGTTCTTCCGACGTCGTCCGGCCATCGTTGTGCGTTCTCCCTCAGCCAGCGGTCCGCCTATCAGCTCAGCGTCCCGATCCACCACCTCAGCGTATAGGCCGGGCACCCCCGATGCCCGGCCTCAAGGGGCGCGCGCCGCAACCGTGCGCCCACCCTTTATCCTTCGCATTGGCACCGTGCACACCCCGCGCGGGCCACCGGGCAATGAAGCCCTTCGCCCTCCCCGCCCGACACCGGGCAGGAGGGGCCCACTCAGCTCACCCGCTCCACCAGGGAGCCCCGCACCTCGGCCACCACCACAGCGCCTCAGGACGGGCGCGCCGGCACACCCCGCCGACCCGGTGGTGCCCTGCCACAGGAGATCCCTTACATGGCGGACCTCTCCCCCGCCGGCTCCGGCCTGCGCACCGCGCAGCTCGACGGACGCCGACTCTCGGAGGCCCTGCTTCCCCTGGAGCTCGCGCCCCGCGCCCAGCTCCAGCTCGCCGCGGTCAGCCGCTGGAACGCGCTGCGCGGTGTCCGCGTCGGCCTGGTCGCCGCCGCCCTGCTGCTGATGCTGATCGGTGCCAACCTGGCGACGCCGATCTACCCGCTCCTCCAGCAGCGCCTCGGCCTCGGCCCGCTCGACACCACGATCCTCTTCACGATCTACGTGTTCGCGCTGGTCCCCGTGCTCGCCGTGGTCGGCCACTGGTCCGACCACCTCGGCCGCCGCGCCCTGATCCTGCCCGCCGTCGCCCTGGCCGCCGCCGGCGACGTCGTGTTCGCCACCTCGGGCAGCTTCTGGCAGCTCGCCGCCGGCCGGGCCGTCCAGGGCATCGCCGTCGGCCTCTCCACCGGCGCCGCCGGGGCCGCCCTCGGCGACCTGCTGCCCGACCACCCGACGCTCGCCGCCAAACTCACCCTGGCCTGCTCCGCCGGCGGCGTCGCGCTCGGCCCGGTGGTCGGCGCCCTGCTCGCCAACGGCACGGACCCGCTGCTGACGCCCTTCCTGCTGCACGCCATCGCCCTGCTGGCGCTCTGCGTGCCGCTGGCCCTCGTCCACCCGCGGATGCCCGGCCGCAACCGCCCGCCGGCCACCCCGCCCCGCATCACCACCCCGGCCCACCTGCGCCCGCGCCGGCTCGCCCTGCCCCGCACCGGCCGCCGCGAGTTCCTGCTCGCCGCCTCGGCCGGCTTCATCTCGTACGCGGTGTTCGGCGTCTACCTGGCGCTCGCCCCGGCCTTCTCCGCCAAGCTGCTGCACACCTCCTCGCACCTGACCGGCGCGATCGTGGCCGCCCTGCTGCTCGGCTCGTCCGCACTGGCCCAGCTCCTCGTCCCGCCCACCTCCGACCGCCTGGTCATCGCCCTCGGCATGGGCGGCCTCGCCGCCGGCCTCGCCCTGGTCGTCGCCGCCCAGTACACCGAGACCCCGGCCCTGCTCTTCATCGGCAGCGTCCTCGGCGGCATCTGCCAGGGCGTGGCCTTCCGCTCCCTCTTCACCACCGCCGTCGCCGCGATGAACCCGGAACGCCGGGGCTCCGAGCTCAGCTCCCTGTGGATCATCGTCTACCTCGGCAGCTCCCTCCCCATCGTCGCCGTCGGCGCCCTGGTCCAGCACTACGGCCTCCTCCCCGCCGTCAGCGGCTTCGCCGCCATCGCCGCCGCCCTCTGCACCGCTCTGGCCATAGCCGTCGCCCGCAAACCCAAGCAGTCCTGACCCCCCCCACCAAAAGCCCCGGCCCCGGACATAAAAAAAAATTAACCGGTGA
>NZ_JBHWIJ010000257.1:0-12665 GCF_042732255.1 Kitasatospora sp. NPDC059803
GTACTCGCGCAGGCGCGGCCGGACGCCCAGCGCGGTGAGCGCGAGCGCCGCCGCCAGCGCGCCCGCGGCCAGGGCCGCCGTGCCGCCGTCGAGGTCGCCGTCGGTCGCGGCGACCGCCGAGTCCATCGCCTTGGCGTTGACCGCGATGGTGTCCCCGATGGCCGTGCTCAGCTGGTCGAAGTCGTAGTTGGACTGCCCCTGGGAGAGGCCGGTGTTGAGCGTCACCGCCTCCTTCAGCCGGCCCTCGTCGCGCAGCGCGCGGATCTTCCGGTCGTCCTGCTGGTACTGCTGGAAGGCGGCGAGCACCCGCTCGGCGGCGTCCTGCTCGCCGGGGAAGGTGATGTTGTGCAGTTCGGTGCCGAGGTAGCCGCCGAAGGGGACGGCCGTGTGGTCGGCGCGGTGCCGGGCCGCGGCGGCCGCCAGCTGGGCGTTGTAGTCGGCGAGGCTGGCGCCGTCCAGGCGGGCGATCGCCTGGGTCTTGTCGAGGAAGCTCTGCTCGTAGGCGGCCGCGCGGGACGGGTCGGTGAGGTAGCGGCTCTCGTCGGCGTTCAGGTCGAAGGCGACGGCACGGGCGCGGCTGAGCGCGATCACCGAGTCGTAGGCGTTGCTCTTGGCGGTCACCAGGTGGTCGTCGGCGCGGCTGACCAGGTGCAGGCCGATCGCCAGCACGACGGCGGTGAGCAGCGTGACTGCGGCCAGCGCCGGGTTGACGACGCGGTGGTAGCGCACCGCCAGGACGCGCTGGAGCCCGAGCAGCGCGGCGAGCGCGAGCAGGCCGACCGCGAGCAGCCACCACCAGCCGCTGCCGAGGGCGTCGCGGCGCTCGGTGTAGACCTGCTCGACGGTGGCCTCGTTGGCGGCGGTGACCTGGTCGGCGGCGGGCAGCAGTTGCTGGCGCAGCAGGTCGGTGGCCTGGCGGTAGGCGTCCAGGGCGGCGGGCGAGGGCTGGCCGGCCGGGGCTTTGGCCTGCTCCTCCAGCAGCTGGGCGCGGGCCACCAGGGCCTCGTAGCTGCCGAGCCGGCCGAGCACCTGCTGGACGGCGCGCTGGCCGGCCGGGTCGGCGGCCGCGGCCTGGGCGGCCTGTTGGAGGTCGCCGTCGGCCTGCGCGCGGCGCTGCTCGTAGGTGTCGAGGGTCTGCTTGCGCAGCGTCGTGTAGTCGGGGTCGGCACCGACCAGCAGCAGGTTGGCGGCCTGGGCGTCCATGTCGCTGAGCGCGAAGTAGAGGTCGGCGGCGCGGGTGGCCTGCGGGGCGGCCCGGTGGCCGATGGTGTCGGTGCCGTCGCGGGCCCCGCCGAGGACGGTGGTGGCGGCCGCGCCGAGGCCGATCAGGGCGGCCAGGCTGAGCGCGGTGAGGCCGCGGACCAGGCGCGGGGTGGTCCAGTAGGCGCGGCCGCCGACCGTCCGCGCGCCGTGCCGGAGCCGGGCCAGGGGGCTCGGGCGGGGGGTCGGGGCGGCCGTGGCCGGGGCTGGGGCCGTGGCCGGGGCTGGGGCCCGGGCTGGAGCCGGTTCCCCCGCCGGATCGGGTTCCGTCCCCGGGGCCGTCTCCCCCGTGGTGGCCGTCGTGCCCGCTGCCGAGGTGGTCATGGCCGCACGTTCCTCTCCCCCGTTGCACGGTCCGCCGGGGTTTCCTGCTGAAACCGGAGCAGAACCGTTTCTCTCCGCCGGGCGACGCTAGTGCCGCGCCACCTGCGGGAAGCCGCCCCCTGACGGCTCCTTGACGCCGCCGGGCGCCGTTCTTGACGCATCCTTAGCGACCGTCCCCGGCGCCCGGCGGTGCCCGCCGGTTCGCGGCGGCCCTCAGCGGTTCGCGGCGGTGATCGGCGGTGGTGAGTGGTGATGGGTGGTGGTGATGGGTGATGGCGATGGGTGGTGGGCTGCGGTGGTGGGCGGGTCAGCCCTGCCCGGCCCGGCGGCCGCGGTTCGCCGTGTTCTTCCGCCGGGCCCTCTTCTTGCGGGCGCGCTTGGACATCGTGTGCTCTCCGCTTCCGGGGAAGGGCTTCAAGCGGCCTGGCCGACCAACTGGTCCGCCAGCTTGACCAGGCGCTTCAGCGAGCGCTCCTCCTGGGCGGCCTGCGCCACCGGCGCCACCGAACCGCCGTCGTAGTAGGCGCCGTTGGCGACCGCAACGTCCGGCAGGCAGAGCCGGACGACGGCCGCCGCGCCCTCCACCGCCGGCGCGCCGGCCCGCCCGTACAGCGGCAGCAGCGCCGTGTCGCACAGGCCCGGGTTGAGGCTGACGGCGGTGATGCCGGAGCCGGCCGGGGCCATGTCGGCGGTCGCCATGGTGAGCGCGAGCTGCGACTGCGCGTACGCGGCCACCCGCGAGTACCTCTTCACCCGGTGCGGGTCCGACCAGTTCATCGACGCCGTCCGGTGCAGCGAGGACGAGACGTTGACGATCCGGGCGTCGCCGGACGCCGAGAGCGGCGCCCGCAGCAGCCTGGCCAGCAGGTGCGCGGCCAGGAAGTTGACCTGCAGCGAGACCTCGTTGCCGTCGTCGGTCAGCGTGCAGCGCTCGGGCGCCAGCGCGGCGGCGTTGTTGACCAGCAGGTCCAGCGCCGGGTAGTGCTTGACGACCGTGCCGGCCAGCACCGCGACCTCCGAGAGGTGGGTGAAGTCGGCGGCCAGCTCGACGAGCTGGTCCCGGCGGGCGCCGGCGTCGACCAGCCGGGCGACGGCCGCCTCGGCCTCCGGGGTGGTCCGGGCGTGCACCAGCACGGTGGCACCCAGCCCGGCGAGCAGCCGGGCGGTCTCCCAGCCGATGCCGGAGGAGGCGCCGGTGACGAGGGCGGTACGAGCGGACAGGACGGATTCGGACATGACCGTTCCCAGGGTGCGGGGCACCGCCGGCCCTGTCCGGGCCGGGGTGCGGGCTCAAAAGACCTGATGAGATGCGGAACTCGCGCGCCCGCCCGCACCCCGCGCCGATCGGACGACGGGGCGGGGCGGGGCGCGGCACGTGCCGTGCCCTCCGGCGGGGAGGCGCGGATCAGCGCACGGCGATGGCGGCCGCGGCGACGCGGACCGGCGGCCGCGGATGCGGCGGGCGGTCGTGGTGGCGTGCCGGGCGGTTCATGCTCCTCATCCAACCGGCGGGCGCGGACCGGGGCAAGCGCCGCACCGCCGCCCTGACGAATCCCTGACGCCGGGCGAACAGCCGTGCGGTCGGCGCCGGTTGCGGCAGCCGGTCAGTGCTGCCTGCGCGGGGCCGCGCCGGCTTGCGGCGGCACGGCGGAGCCGGTCGCGAGCACCGCGCCCGAGCCGGACCGCGCCGCGCCCCGCACCAGCCGCGCCCCGCCGCGGCCCGCCGTCAGAGCCAGTTGCGGCGCTTGAAGACCACGTACAACCCGGTGCAGACCAGCGCCATCAGCCCGACCGCGAACGGGTAGCCGAACGCCCACTTGAGCTCCGGCATGATCTCGAAGTTCATCCCGTACACGGTGCCGATCAGCGTCGGCGCGAAGAGGATCGCCGCCCAGGAGGAGATCTTCTTGATCTCGTCGTTCTGCACGTGCCCGGCCTCGGCGAGCTGCTTCATCTCCTCGTTCTGCCGCTGCGAGACCAGCGTCGCGTTCACGGTCAGGATGTTCTGCAGCATCTGCCGGAAGCCGTCCACCCGCTCGGCGGCGTAGGTGGCGTGGTCGGCGACGTCGCGCAGGTAGCGCTGCAGCTCGTCGTCGGTGCCGTACTTGCCGAAGCCCGCCTCCAGGCTCTTCATGATCTCCAGCAGCGGCCGGGTGGCCCGTTGGAGCTCGATCACCTCGCGGGACAGCTCGTAGATGCGCCGGGAGACCTGCGGGTCGCCGCCGAACACCTCCGTCTCGATCTCGTCGATGTCGTGCTGCAGCCCGGCGATCACCGGCGCGTAGCCGTCCACCACGGCGTCCAGCACCGCGTACAGCACCGCCTCCGGGCCGAGCGCGAGCAGGTCCGGGTCCGTCTCCAGGCGGCGGCGCACCGCGGACAGGTCCGGTGCCTGCGAGTGGCGGACGGTGAGCACGAAGTCGGGGCCCACGAAGAGGTGGATCTCGCCGAAGTCGACCTCCTCCGCCTCGTCCAGGTAGCGCGCGGCGCGCAGCACCACGAACAGCGTGTCGCCGTAGCGCTCCAGCTTCGGCCGCTGGTGGGCGACGATGGCGTCCTCGACGGCCAGTTCGTGCAGGTTGAACCGGTCCGCCGCCTCCAGCAGCTGCGCCTCGGCGGGGCGGTACAGGCCGATCCAGGCCATCGCGCCGGGCCGGTCGGGCAGTTCGCGGTAGATGTCGGCGAGGTTCGCCGGTGTGTCGATCCGCCGCCCGTCCCGGTAGACCGCCGCGTCCACCACGGAACGCTCCAGGGTGACCGGCTCGACGGGCTGGTCGGGCCGCGGATCCATCGAGTGCTCCGGCGCCGGCTGCGCGTCGGCGGGTCCGGAGCCCCCGGCGGGGCGGGAGAACGGACGCTTGCTCGCGCGCACGGCGCGCACACGCCAGTCGGACATGGCGGGTACCTCCACGGTGGGTGCCCGGTCGCCGTCCGGGGACGGCGGGCCGGAGGCGCCCGGCCGGCCACCACGCGCACGGCGCGACCGGCGGCACCCCGTCGAGGACGAGGTCAGCGCCGCGCGGGAGCCGTACGGGAGGAGGAACGCCGGGTGCCGCGAATGGTGCGGGACAACCGGGGGCGGGGCCGACTTCGACCCGGACTACTGCACTCCACGGCTCTCACCTCCTCGGCTCCGCGCGCCCGCGCACCGGAAGGGGGGCCTGCACAACTCCCGCCGAGTGTAGTACCCGCTCCCGGGTGCCTCCCACCGCCCGCCCCCGGGGGCGCCGCGCGACGGTGTTCCGGGCCGGTCGTGCGCCCGGCGCGTTCGGGCACCAACGGCCGCCCGTGTCCTGCCCGTTCGTCCCGCCGATGCGATTACGGGGCCGCCACCGCCCGACTACGCTACGTGTCATGACTTCTTCGGAAACGGCCCCCGGGCGGGGCACGGCGGTGGTGATCGGCGGCGGGCTGGCCGGCACGGTGGCGGCCTGGGCCCTGCGCGGGTTCGCCGAACGGATCGTGGTGGTGGAGCGGGACCGCTACCCGGCGGAGCCCACGTTCCGGGCCGGGGTGCCGCAGGGCCGGCACGCGCACCTGGTGCTGGAGGCCGGGCACCGGGCGCTGGAGGAGATGATGCCCGGCATCAACCAGGAGCTCACGGAGGCGGGCGCGACGAGGGTCGCCGTCTCTGGCGATCTGAAGTGGCTCAGCTCGGCGGGGTGGATGGCGCAGTACCCGGCGCAGCTCGCCTTCCTCTCCTGCACCCGGCCGGTGCTGGACAAGGCGGTGCTGGACCGGGTCCGCGCCGAGCCCTCGATCGAGTTCCTGGAGGGCGCCGACGTGGTCGGCCTGCTCGGGTCGGCCCGCACGGTGACCGGCGTCAAGGTCCGCGACCGCGGGCCCGAACGCAGCGAAGTCCGGGAGATACCGGCCGAGTTGGTGGTGGACGCGGCCGGCCGCACGACCTCGGTGCCGGACTGGCTGGCGGAGCTGGGCCACCCGCCGGTGCCCGAGGAGCGGGTGGACGCGGGCGTCGCGTACTCCTCCCGGCTGTTCCACCGCCCGGCCGGCGTCGACATCGGCTACAAGGCGATCTACGTGCAGACCAAGGCCCCGGACGCGCCCCACCTGGGCGTGCTGCTGCCGGTCGAGGGCGACCGCTGGATCGTCAGCGTCGCCGGCATGCGCGGCGCCGAACCCGAGCCCGGCGAAGCCGGGTTCACCAAGCAACTGGCCCGGCTGCGCGACCCGAGCATCCGCGAGGCGCTCCAGCAGGCCGAGCCGGCCGGCGAGGTGCGCGGCTTCGTCCCCGGCCCCGGCATCCGGCGGCACTACGAACGCAGCGCCCCGGACGGCCTGGTGGTGGTCGGCGACGCCGCCAGCACCTTCAACCCGGTGTACGGGCAGGGCGTCACCGTCGCCCTGTTCTGCGCCCGGGAGCTGCGCCGCACCGCCCTGCGCCACGGCGGCATCGGCCACGCCACGGCCCGGGACGCCCGGCGCGCGATCGCGGCCGTCTCCAAGAACCCGTGGGTGATGTCCTGCACCGAGGACGTCCGCTTCGCCGCCACCACCGGCGGACCCTCCGGCGCCCTGCTCGCGCTCCAGCACCGCTTCCTCGACAAGGTGCTGGCCGGCGCCGCCCACAACCCGTCGGTCACTGCCGCCTTCCACGAGGTGATGTCGCTGGTCGCCCCGCCGACGCTGCTGTTCCGCCCGTCGCTCCTCGCCGCCATCCTGCGGAGCTGACCGGCCAGGGACGTGCCCGGCCGCCGACCGGCCTCCTTCGCCAGCTGCCGGCCCGGGGCGCGCCCGGCCGCCGCGCGCCCGGCCGGAACCGTCAGACGGGCTCCAGGTGCGCGGCCACGTACGGCACGGCGACCTGCTCCAGGGCGCCGCGGCCGAACGCCGGGTGGACGTTGACCTCGAAGACCACGCCGCCGCTCTCGGCGGCGAGGGCGACACCGGCCAGCGGCAGGCCGAGGCAGGCGACCGCGCGGATCGCCAGGTCCGCGAGGCCCCGGGGCAGTTCGGCGGCGGCGAGCGGGGCGGAGACGGCGCCGCGGCTCTCGTTGCAGGGGGCGTCCGGATCCGCCTGCACGTGTTCGACGACCCGGACCACCCGGCCGTCGAGCACCACCACCCGGTACTGGTGGCGGCGGCCGTCCGGGGTGAAGTTGCGGGCATCCCGGGCGATCAGCCAGTCCGCCCCGTCGTGCTCGTAGTGCCGTGCGGCGGAGGCGAGTTGGGCGTGAGTGGTGACGTGGAAGACGTCGTCGCCGCCCATCCCGACGCAGGGCCGGGCCCAGACGTCGCCGCCGAGCCGGTCGAAGGCCTCGGCGGCGGCCCGCAGGCTCGGCCGGGACAGCGAGACGGTCGGCATGTGCGCGACGCCGTCGCGGGTGAAGCGGGCCACCGTGAGGTCCTTCTCGGTGGCCGCCCGCCAGGCCTGCACATCGGTGCCGAGCGAGCGGGCGCCGTGTGCGCCCAGCAGCCGCTGGAAGGGCGCGAAGTCGCGCCGCCGGTGCGGCGGGATCTCGTAGATCACGACGGCGTCGGCCGCCACACTGCGGCCGTCCGCCTCCAGGCGCAGCCCGCCCCCGTCGTCGGGGCGGATCCGGCCGCCCCCGCCGGTCATGAAGTGCCGGGCGTCGAGCAGCACGGGCGCCCGGCCGGTGAGGGCCCGGGCGGCGGCGGCGAGGACGTCGCGGCTTCCTTCGGTCGAACTGTGATCAGTCAAGAGAACGAGCTCACGTCGACCCATGCGGGTCATGGAAGCGCGGGGCCCGCGCCCCGGCAAGGGGGCCCCACGAGCCAACACCCGCCCCACTGGCCGAAACCCGCGCGGACGCGGTGCGCTCCCGCCGGCAATTCGGATGCGGACGCTCCACCCGCCCCGCTACCCTGGGCCGCATGTCTACGCCCCGAATTTCCTAGCCGACGGACCCGCCTCCACACCACCCGTGTGTCCGTTCGCTGTTTCGGAGCGTTATCCCATGATCACCACCCGTGGTGTCGACCTGCGCGTCGGCGCCCGCCTCCTGCTGTCCGACATCACCGTCCACATCGCCCCCGGCGACCGGATCGGCCTGGTCGGCCGCAACGGCGCCGGCAAGACCACCCTGCTCGCCACCCTCGCCGGACAACTGCCGCCCGCCGCCGGGACGGTCACCCGCACCGGCCCCGTCGGCTACCTCCCGCAGGACTCCCGCGCCGCCGACCCGTCCGCCACCGTCACCGACCGCATCCTGTCCGCCCGCGGCCTGGCCACCGCCGTCCACGCGCTGCGCGCCGCCGAAGAGGCGATGGCGCAGGCCGACGCACCGCACGAACAGCGCCGGACGATGGACGCCTACACCCGCGCCGAGGCCGAGTTCCAGTCCCGGGGCGGCTACGCGGCCGAGGCCGAGGCCGCCCGGGTCGCGGCCGGCCTCGGACTGCCCGCCCGGGTCATGGACACCCCGGTCGGCACCCTCTCCGGCGGCCAGCGCCGCCGGGTCGAGCTGGCCCGGATCCTCTTCGCCGACCACGGCACCCTGCTGCTCGACGAACCCACCAACCACCTCGACGCCGACTCCGTCGCCTGGCTGCGCGGCTTCCTCGCGGCCCACCAGGGCGGGCTGGTCCTGATCAGCCACGACCTCGGCCTGCTCGCCGACACCGTCAACCGGGTCTTCCACCTCGACCCGCAGCGCGCCGCGATCGACGTCCACAACACCGGCTGGCGGGCCTACCTCGACCAGCGCGCCGCCGACGAACGCCGCCGCACCCGGGAACGGGCCAACGCCGAACGCAAGGCCGCCGCCCTGCACGCCCAGGCCGACCGGATGCGGGCCAACGTCGCCACCGCCACCAGCGCCCGCAGCATGGCCCGCCGCGCCGACCGGATGCTCGCCGACCTCGAACCCGCCCGGCAGGCCGAACGGACGGCCCGGATCCGGCTGCCCGAACCCGCCCCCTGCGGCCGGATGCCGCTCGGCGCGATCAGCCTCGCCAAGGCCTACGCCGGCCGCCGGGTGCTCACCGGCCTCGACCTGGCCGTCGACCGGGGCAGCCGGATGGTCGTGCTCGGCCTGAACGGTGCCGGCAAGACCACCCTGCTGCGCATCCTGGCCTGCCACGAAAGCGCCGACACCGGCCGGGTGGTGCCCGGCCCGGGCCTGCGGCTCGGCTACTTCGCGCAGGAGCACGACACCCTCGACCCGGCGCGCAGCGTCCGCGACAACCTCGCCCAGGCCGCGCCGCACCTGAGCGACGGCGAACTGCGGCACGTCCTCGGCGCGTTCCTGTTCCGCGGAGACGACGCCGACAAGTCGGCCGGGGTCCTCTCGGGCGGTGAGAAGACCCGGCTGACGCTGGCCGGCCTGGTCCACTCCGGCGCCAACGTCCTGCTGCTCGACGAGCCCACCAACAACCTCGACCCGGCCTCCCGGGCGGAGGTGCTGGCGGCGGTCGGCACCTACCCGGGCGCGATCGTGATGGTCACCCACGACCCGGGCGCCATCGAGGCCCTGCGGCCCGACCGCGTCCTGCTCCTCCCGGACGGCGACGAGGACCTGTGGCACGACTCCTACCTGGAGCTGGTCGCCCTGGCGTGAGCGGCGCCGCCTGACGCCGCCGCGCCCCTCCGGTATCCCCGGCGGGGCGCGGCCGGGCCCGAGCCGTCCTACGGCTTGCGCGCCTCGATCAGGAAGCGCGCGGAGTGGGCGACGAACGGCCCCTCCGTCCGGATCAGGGCGTCCAGTTCACGCAGCCGGTCCCGGTAGACCGCCACGGTGAAGCCCGGGACCATCCAGATCACCTTGCGCAGGAAGTACACCACCGCGCCGATGTCGAGGAACTCCATCCGGAGCCGCTCGGAGCGCAGGTCCACCACCTCCAGCCCGGCGTCGCGCGCGGCGGCGCTCTCGTCCTCCGGGCGGCGCGCCCGGCGTGCCTCGGGCTGCGGGCCGAGGAAGTACTCGACCAGTTCGAACCCGGACGCCGGCCCCACGTGCTGGGCGCAGTAGGCGCCGCCGGGCCGCAGCACCCGGGCGATCTCCGACCACCAGGCCTTCACCGGATGACGGCTGGTGACCAGGTCGAAGGCCCCGTCGCCGAACGGCAGCGGCGGCTCGTCCGGGTCCGCGACCACCACCACGCCCAGCGGGTGCAGCAGGCCGGTGGCGCGCGCGACGTTCGGCGGCCAGGACTCGGTGGCCGCCATGGTGGCCGGAAGCGCTCCGCGCTGCGCGGGAGCGGGCTGTCCTGCGACGGGCTTCGCAGCGGCGAGCCGGGCTGCGCCGGCCAGCACCTCGCCGCCGCCGGTCTGAATGTCCAAGGCTGCCGAGGCCCGGCCCAGCCGCTCGGCCAGCAGCCGCTGGTAGCCCCAGGACGGCCGTTCCTCGGTGGCGCGGCCGGCGAGCCAGGAGAAGTCCCAGCCGTCCACGGACACCGCCTCGGCCTCGGCGATCAGCTCTTCGAAGGTGCGCATACCGGCATCATCCCGGTGGCCCGCCCACCCGGCGAACTGTTTCACCCTCCGCTTCATCCCCTCGTGCCGCAGGGGCGGTTCCCCGGACCACGCGCAGACCGCCTGCCGTGATCAGCCCGGTCACCGGCTCCGAACCGCCGCCCCATCGTTCCCCGGCCTCGGAAAACCGCTGTCCGCCCCCGGTACGGCTGGGCGAGGATGACGGCGTGACGAACGAGCAGGCGAGGGCCCCGTCTACCACCTCGCCCACGTCAACGCCCGTCGTGCCCGCTCTTCACCCCTCTCGCCACCGTGGAGTCCCGACGCCATGACCTCCTCACCGCAGTCCCCCGTCGGCCGCTTCTACGACGAGTTCGCGGCCGGGTACCACCTCCTCTACCCCGACTGGGACGCCTCCGTCGCCCGCCAGGGCGCCAGCCTCGACGCCCTGATCCGCGCCGGCCTCGGCGATCGCCCGGTCGACGTCCTGGACTGCGCGTGCGGCATCGGCACCCAGGCCCTCGGCCTCGCCGCCCTCGGCCACCGCGTCACCGGCACCGACCTCAGCCCGGCGGCCGCCGCCCGGGCCGTCACCGAAGCCGCCCTACGGGGCCTCCGTCTCCCCACCGCGGCCGCCGACATGCGCGGGCTCCCCTTCGCCGACGCCCGGTTCGACGTCGTCGTCTGCGCCGACAACGCGCTCCCCCACCTACTCACCCCCGAGGAGGTCCGCACCGCCCTCACCGAGATGCGCCGCGTGCTGCGCCCCGGCGGCCTGCTCCTGCTCACCATCCGCCCCTACGACGACCTGCGCCGCTCCCGCCCGGCCGCCACCCCGCCCCAGACCACCGAACGCTACGGCCGACGGTCCGTCATCTTCCAGCTCTGGCACTGGCACGAGGACGGCGAGCGCTACGACCTGGAGCTCTTCCACCTCACCCCCGATGCCACCGGCCAATGGCAGACCGACATCCGTCGCTCCACCTACTGGGCCCTCACCCAGTCCCAGCTCACCGCCCTCGCCTCCGAGGCCGGCTTCACCACCTCCCACTGGCAACCGCCCGCCCGAACGGGCTTCTTCCAACCCGTGCTCATCGCCCACGCCCCCTGACCCTGGCCGACCCCGACGACTGCACGATCCACACCGGCCGGGACAATTCCGGGGTGCTATTGACATGGATCGCCGAAATAGCGGACGAACCACTGGTGCTGGAGCCGAGCGACCGGCGGGTCGAGTGGCGGACCAACACCTGGTACCTGAGTGCGGAGGATGAGGACAAGCAGTCCTTGTCCGTGACCGAGGTGGTCGCCGCCTTCGAACGAACCGCTCAGGCCATCCGGCACCGTATCCACGCGCTGGGCTTCGCCGGGGTGGCGACCTTCTACGTGTGGCACGACGAGCAGGTCGATCAACTCCGCTGCTCCACCGGATCGGTGGCCGTCGACGAACTGCCGTTCGGCGGCACCTACCTGCCCTCCGACGACCTCGTTCCGGTCGTCGAGGGCTTCCTGAGCGGCCGACAGCCAGCCGGGACCAACCCGTCGGACCAGACCGCGCCCAACGCCATGGCCCCCTTCCCCGTCTGGGTCCGCAACGTCGGACCGACCTCACGCTGACCTGTCCCGCACCCCGCCGAGGGCAGCCCCGAGATCGGCTGGCCGAGATGCGCGGCTCAGCGGCCTGCGCCGGGGGTCCGGGCCGGTCAGGTCTCGCGCTGCGGGTGGTACTCGGACTCGGGTATGCCGAAGGTCCAGGCGACCCCGGCGCGGGCGGTGCGGGTGCTCGGCGGGACGCGCAGCCAGTAGGTGCGGAAGGTGCCGTCGGGCTCGGCGGTCGAGTTGACGACCTCGACCATGACCACCGGTTCGTCGTCGGGCAGGGTGATCCGCCAGAGCACCCCGGTCTCGTCGCGGTGGATGGGCTCGGCACCGGAGTCGGCCAGGTAGCGCTCGTAGCCGTAGTGCTCCAGCAGGACACGGCGCAGTTCGGCGTTCTCCTCGGTGCGGATCCGCTCGACGGTGACGTCGGCCAGCCCGGCCAGGAACTCGGCGGGCACGGGCATGCCGCGCCAGGCGTGCAGGGCGAAGCCGTCGGCGTACTCCAGGGCGGGGCCGTCCGCCCGGTCGAGCCGCCCGGCCTCGTCACGGTGCAGCGCGACGGGGCGCTCGCTGACCAGCGCGACGTCCTGGTACGGCCACCACCAGCCGGCCTCGCGGGCCACCCCGGCGAGCGGCGCGACGGCCTCGGCGCTGCCCCCGGCCGCGTCGGAGGCGGCCTCGAAGGCGGCGAACCAGGGAGCGTCGTGCTGGCCGCGCACGGCGTCGAGCAGGGCGAGCCGGACGGTGGTGCGCCGGGCGCGGGCGGCGGCGGCCGCGTCGTCCGAGGCCTCCTCCCGGTCGGCCTCGGGGGCGAGCCGGTCGAGGACCGCCGTGCGGATGCGGTCGGCGAGCGGGGTGGTGACCGGGCCGAGCTCGCCGCCGGTGAGTGCCCAGTGCGCCGCCCACCCGGCCGCGCCGACCTCCTCGACGGCCCGCCGCCGGGCCTGTTCCCAGGGCCCGGTGCGCACGGCCTCGCGTACGCTCACCGCGCCGGCGGCCCGCAGCTGCAGCGCCGCCTCGGCGGCGGCGAACGGCGAGCCGAACCAGCGGACGGCCGTGGGCTCGGGCAGCCCGGCCGCCCGGTAGG
>NZ_JBHWIJ010000258.1:0-12663 GCF_042732255.1 Kitasatospora sp. NPDC059803
GAGCGGGCCCGGCGGCGCGGGCCGGGCGGTCCGGCGGCGCCGGGCGGGCCCGGGAACGGCGAAGCCCCGGTTGCCGCCGACGGGGGTGGCGGCAACCGGGGCGGTGCCCGGTGGGCGTGGTCAGCCGATCCGGGTCAGGCGATCCGGGTCAGCCGATCTGACCGCTGAGCCCCGGGTGGGTCATCTGGTTGGTGCCGACGGCCTCCACCTCCTGGGCGGTGTGGCCGACCACCGGCAACTTGCCGGCGGCGTGGATGGCGAGGTCGGCCGGGGAGAGGTTGAGACCGTCGGTGAGGCCCCCGGTGGCGTCCGGGGAGCTCGCGGTCTGGGTGGTGGCGGACGCCGCCGGGGCGGCGAGCGCGAGGCCCGCCATGGTGAGGGCGGCCAGGGTGGCGAGTTTCTTCATGCACTGCCGAACGACCCGGGCCGCCTTCAGGTAACCGGGCGGCTCAGACCGTCACCCGCAGGGTTCGCACGCTGTTGCTGATGAAGGAACCGATCGGCTCCGGCGCGTCGCCCTCGGCGAGGGCCAGCCCGGGGAACCGTCCGAACAGGTGCCGCAGCGCGGTCTCGGCCTCCAGCCGGGCCAGTCCGGAGCCGAGGCAGAAGTGCGGGCCGTGGCCGAGCGACAGGTGCCGGTTGGGCCGCCGGGTGACGTCGAAGCGGTCGGCGTCCGGGTGGTGCCCGGCGTCGCGGCCGGCCGCCGCGTAGGAGGCGAGCAGCGCCTCGCCGCGCCGGATCACCACGTCACCGACCTCGATGTCCTCGGTCGCGTAGCGCAGCGGGAACTGGCCGACCGGCGAGTCGTAGCGCAGCGTCTCCTCGATGACCGCCGACCACGGCTGCTCGCCGGAGAGCACCAGCCGCAGCTGGTCGGGGTGGGCGAGCAGGGCCCGGACGGCGTTGGTGATCAGGTTGAGCGTGGTCTCGTGCCCGGCGACCAGCATCAGCAGCAGGGTGCCGACCAGTTCGGCCTCGCTGAGCCGGTCCCCGGCCTCGCGGGCGGCGATCAGGTCGGTGGTGAGGTCGTCGCCGGGCGCGGCCCGCTTGGCCGCCACCACGGAGCCCAGCAGCGCGTACAGGGCCTGCTGCGCGGCGGCGGCCGCCGCCGGGGTGGCCGAGCTGGAGACCAGGGTGTCGGAGAGCTCGTGCAGCCTGTCCTGCTCCTCCAGCGCCAGGCCGAGCAGTTCGCCGATCACCTGCATCGGCAGCGGGTAGGCGAAGTGCTCGCGCAGGTCGAACGCGCCGTCCAGCTCGGCGACCCGGTCGAGCAGCGAGACGGTGCGGGCCTCGATCGCGGGCGCCAGGTCGGCTATTCGGCGCGGGGTGAAGGCCTGGCTGACCAGGCCGCGCAGCCGCCGGTGGTCGTCGCCGTCGGCGGTGACCATGCCGGGCACGGTGACGAAGTTGAGCAGCGGCCAGCCCTGGGGCAGCCGGCCCTCCCGGAAGGTCGTCCACAGCTGGGCGTTCTTGCCCACCCGGTGGTCGGCGAGCAGCGCCTGGAGGGTGTCGTGGTGGGTTATCGCCCAGACCACCACCCCGCCAGGGAGCTCCACCAGGACCGCGGGGCCGGCCGCCCGGAGGCGGGCGTTCTCCTGGTGCTGGTCGCGTCCGAAGGGGTCGAGTCTGACGGGCTCGGGTCGGGGGTCGACGGCGGTGTCCATGCGGGCCTTTCGGGGGCTGGCGGGCGGGGCGGGGTGAAGGCGCTGTACAGCACCGGCAGGCCGAGCAGGGCCCGTGACCACGGGGACGGGCGCCATCCCAGGTCGCCGGCGGGGACGGCGAGTTGGAGATCGGGCAGGCGGTGCAGCAGGGTCTCGACGGCGGTCTCGACGATGATCCGGGCCGGGTGCTGGGCCGGGCAGACGTGCCGTCCGGCGCCCCAGGCGAGGTGGGCCCGGTTGCCGCCGAGCGAGCCCTGGGCGGCGGAGGCGACGCCCTGGGCGGCCGGGTCGGCGTTGGCCGCGGCCAGGCCGAGGACGAGCATGTCGCCGGCGCTGATGTACTGGCCGCCGAGGACGGTGTCGCCGGTGGCCCAGCGGCCGGGGAAGTTCTGCGTCGGCGGGTCGCGCCAGAGCACCTCCTCCAGCGCGTCGGAGACGGTGAGCCGCCCGCCGGTGAGGGTGGCCCGGAACCGGCGGTCGGTGAGTAGCAGCCGCAGCGTGTTGCCGGTCCAGTTGAGGGGGGGGGTGTTGTGGGGGGGGCCCCCCCCAAACACGACGGGGTCCGGGCGCGGCCCGGCGCTGGCCGGCCGCGGCGGGGGGGCGGCGTCGTGGGGGTGTGGTGGGGTTGATGCGTGTGTTTTTGGGCGTCTTTGTGGTGTAGTTTTTTGGGCCCCATCACCACAACCACCACCAGGTGGTGCACGGCCTCCTCGTCGGTGAGCCCGGCCGGGTGGGCGAGCAGCCAGGAGGTGAGGTCGGCGCTGGGGGCGGTCCGGCGGCGCCGGACCAGGTCGACCAGGATCGCCTGGAACTCGGCGTTGGCGCGCACCGACTTGGGGCCGCTGTCCACGAAGTGGCTGATCAGCTCGACCAGGTGGGGCCCGGCCTCGCGGGGCAGGCCGACCAGCTGGGTGAAGACCAGCAGCGGCAGCGGGCGGGCGTACTGGGCGATCAGGTCGGCGGTGCCGTCCGGGCCCCAGCTGTCGATGAGGTCGTTGGCGCAGGCCTCGGTGGTCTCGCGCAGCTGGCGGTGGTCGATCTGGGAGAGGGTGTCCGAGACGGCGGAGCGCAGCCGCTGGTGCTCGGCGCCGTCCAGGTTGAGCAGGGTGGGCCGCCAGGAGGTCATCGGCAGCAGCCGGGAGTCGGGGGACAGCCGGCCCTCGGCGGGCACCCGCCAGCGGCGCGAGTCCTTGGAGAACAGCGCCTCGTTGCGGGTGAGTTCGAGCAGTTCGGCGTAGCCGAGGACGAGCCAGGCCTCGACCCCGGGCTCCAGCTCGATCGGCGCGACCGGGCCGTAGCGCTGGCGCAGCCGGGCGTACAGGCCGTGCGGGTCCTCGGCGACGGCGGGGCCGTACAGCGGGGTCAGCGGGAGGCCGGCGGGCAGGCTGCCGCCGTGCGGGAACGGGCAGCCGGGGGAGGCGGTGCCGGGTTCGGGCGCGGTCATCCCTGGAGCTCCAGGATCGAGCTGCGGTGCAGGTGGTCGACGAAGTCGATCAGCAGGTCGTAGGACTGCCGCCGGTCGCGGGCGTCGCAGTGCAGGATCGGTACCTCCGGCAGCAGGTCGAGGGCGGAGCGCAGCTCCTCCTCGGGGTAACTCGGCGTGTCCGAGAAGGTGTTGACCGCCACGGCGAACGGGATGCGCTGCTCTTCCAGGCGGCCGAGCACGTCGAAGCTCTCGTCCGGGCGGCGCAGGTCGACCATGGCGATGGCGCCGAGCGCGCCGCGCGACAGGTCGTCCCAGAGCGGCCAGAACCGCCGCTGGCCGGGCGTGCCGAACAGGTACAGCGCGAGCCGCGGGTTGAGCGTGATCCGGCCGAAGTCGAGCGCGACCGTGGTGGTGGTCTTGCCGGCGCGCCCGGTGAGGTCGTCGATGCCGCTGCTGGCGGCGGTCATCGTCTCCTCGGTGCGCAGCGGAGTGATCTCGCTGAGCGAGCCGACCAGCGTGGTCTTGCCGACCCCGAACGGGCCGGTGACCAGGATCTTCACCGCGCCCTGGACCGAGGACGGCAGGTACCGCGGCTCGGCGGGCAGGTCGGCGGTGGCCCCGGGGGCTTCAGCGGAGTTGGCGGAGGCCAACGAGCACCTCTTCCAGAAGGGTTGCGGGCAGGCGTTCGGCCTGCGGGACGGGCGGGAGGACCTGGACGGCGCCGAGGTCCCAGAGGTCGCCGACCAGCACCTTGACGACGCCGAGCGGCAGCCCCCGGTGGGCCGCCACCGCGGCGATCGACAGCAGGCTGTGGCAGAGCGCGAGGATGCGCCGGTGCTCGCGGTTGAGCAGGGCGTGGTCGGGGAGCTCCGGCGGCTCGGGTAACGCGCTGACCAGGCTCTCGACGGCCAGCTCGGCCCGGGTGGACCGGCTGCGGCCGCCGGTGATGACGTAGGGCCGGACCGGCCCGCTCACCGGTGCCCCCCCGCCGCGTGGTCGACCCGCGGCGGGCTGGTGAGGTGGCTGCCGATCCGTTCGACCAGGACCTGCATCTGGTAGGCGACCAGGCCGGCGTCCACGGCGTCGCTGGTCACCACGGCCAGGTGCGCGCCGGCCCCGGCGGCGACGATGAACAGGTAGCCGCCGCCGTACTCGATGATGATCTGGCGGGTGGCGCTGCCCGGTCCGCCGAACCCGGTCGCGACGCCGCGGGCCAGCGACTGGAGTCCGGAGCAGGCGGCGGCGAGCCGTTCGGCGTCCTCGCGCGCGATGTTCGCGCTGCGGCCGATCTCCAGGCCGTCGTTGGAGACGACGACGGCGTGCTGGACCTGCGGGACGTTGACGATGTCGGCGAGCATCCAGCCGAGATCAGGGGTGGTGGTCATGGAACTCTCCGGAGCGCTGGGGAAGTCGGGGGGAAGCGGGCAGGGAAGGGTCGTGCTGGGCCTGGACCCGGGCGGCCGATCGGCCGCTGGCGGTGCCGGCCTGGAACATCGCCATGAACGCCTGCGCGTCCCGGGCCGAGCGGTACGGCGGGGCGGGCGGCGGCGCGGGAGAGGCGTGTTGGGCGGGGCGGGCGGCGCGGTCGCGTCGGTGGCTCCGGCGGGGCAGCGGCGGCGGGGTGTCGGCGGCCGCGGGGGGTCGGCCGGCCGGCGGGGTCTCCACCAGGGGGTGTCCGGCGGGGTGTCCGGTCGGCCGGAGGTCGGTGCTGAACGCCCGGTCGTCCGGTCCGAGGCCGGGGACGGTGGGCGGCAGCGGTTCGGTGAGCAGGGCGTTCGGCAGCATCACGACGACGCGGACGCCGCCGTACGGCGAGGGCGCCGAGCTGAGGGTGACCCGGAAGCCGTACTGCTCGGCCAGCCGGCCGACCGCGGCGAGGCCCAGCTGCGGCACCTCGCCGAGCCGGGAGACCTCCAGGCTGGTGCCGCCGGCGAGGGCGGCGGCGGCCTTGGCGACGGCCTGTTCCGGCATGCCGACGCCACCGTCGTCGATCTCGATGACGGCTCCGTTGTGCACCGGCATCAGGGTGACGAACACCTGGGTGCTGGGCGGGGAGTAGCGGGTGGCGTTGTCCAGCAGCTCGGCGACGGCGTGGATCAGCGCCTCGGCGGCGGCGCCGACCACCGCGGTCTCGATCCGGCTGCGGACCACCACCCGCTGGAACGGCAGGATGCGGGACTGGGCGCCGCGCACGACGTCCTCCAGCGAGACCGGCTCGGGCCAGTGCCGGCCGGCCCGCGCGCCGCACAGCACGGCCAGGGTCTGGGCCAGCCGGGCCTGTTGGGCGGCGGCGTGGTCGGCCTTGAGCAGGCCCTCCAGCAGCGCCGGGTCGTCGTGGGTGCGTTCCATCTCGTCGAGCAGGGCCTGCTGGTCGTGGGCCATGACGAGGATGCGGCGGGCGACGCTGAGGAAGGCCCGCTGGGTGGAGGCGGTGAGTTCCTGCTCCTGCTGGACGGCGGCCAGGTCGGCGCCGCGGCGGGAGAGTTCGGCGCCCAGCTGCTCCTGGAGCCGGGCGAGGTCGCGTCGCAGCCGGTCGGCGCGGCGGCGCTGGGTGACGGACACGGCGCGGTACCGGGCGGTGGCCACGAGGGCGAGGGCGGCGAGTACGCCGGTTGCCGTTGTGCACCACTGAGTCATCGTCACGCCGCGAATTCTAGGGTGATGATCCTACGAAGGTGTGAACGGATCTCGCCAAGTGACCGGATCTCGTCAATATCCAGTCAATACGGCGTCAAACCGGCGCCGTTCGACCGCGATCCGGACGGCCCGAGGACGTTCGTCCCCGGTGGGGCGCCTGCGGCGCGTCGGCCGGGCCGGGCGGGAGATGGCCGAGTCACGTCCTGGGATGTGTGGGGAACGTGTGCACGGTGTTACGGAAGGGGCGACGTCCGGTGCAGGAGCAACAGTGCCACGTCGTCCGGCCGGGACCGCCGCTCGGTCACGTTCAGCGTGAGCAGGTCTGCCAGCCGCTCCAGCGCGGGCGCCGCGCCGACCCGGGTCGGGCCGGTCTGCCGGGCCCACAGCTCCAGCCCGCCGAGCATCCGCTGCACCGACTCGTCGTAGTCCTCCTCGCGGTCCTCGACCAGCCCGTCCGTGTACACCAGCAGCGTCTCGCCGACCGCCAGCCGGCCGACCGTCAGCGGGTACGGCTGCCCCGGGTCCACGCCCAGCGGCGGCCCGCCCGGCAGGTCGAGCTCGACGGCCCTGCCGTCCGCGATCCGCACCGGCGCGGGATGCCCGGCCCGGGCCGCGGTCAGCGCGCCGTCGGCCGGGTCCAGGGCCAGGAAGAGGCAGGTCGCGAACAGGTCGGTGTCCAGCTCGGTCAGCAGCCGGCTGGTCCGGGCCAGCGTGGCGGCCGGATCGTGCCCGTCCGTCGCGTACGCCCGCAGGCCGCTGCGCAGCTGGCCCATCACCGCCGTCGCCTCCGCGTTGTGGCCCTGGACGTCGCCGATCACCAGCCCGATCCGGCCGTCCGGCAGCCTCAGCAGGTCGTACCAGTCGCCGCCGATCTGCATGCCCTCGGTGCTCGGCAGATAGCGGGCGGCACTGGCGATCCCGGGCAGCCGGGGCAGGGTGCGCGGCAGCATCGCGCGCTGCAGCTCGGTGGCGCGGTGGTGGTGGGTGTCGTACAGCCGGGCCCGCTCCAGGGACTGCGCCAGGATCCCGGCGAACGCCGAGTACAGGGTGCGGTCCTCCCGGCCGAACGCCCGCTCGGCGGAGAAGGTGATCAGGCAGGAGCCCACCTGCCGCCCGGAGGCGACCAGCGGCAGCACCGCCCAGGAGGCCGGGGTGAGCGGGCCGTGCCGGCTCCGGTCCGGGCCGGGCTCGCTGAA
This sequence comes from Kitasatospora sp. NPDC059803, assembly GCF_042732255.1. Classification (NCBI taxonomy): domain Bacteria; kingdom Bacillati; phylum Actinomycetota; class Actinomycetes; order Kitasatosporales; family Streptomycetaceae; genus Kitasatospora; species Kitasatospora sp. NPDC059803. Next base: position 6,924 of record NZ_JBHWIJ010000258.1, read on the forward strand.
CAGCGGGGCCGAGCGGGTCAGCGCGTGCTGCATCACGTTCTCGGAGAGGTCCGCCAGCCGGGTCAGCTCGGTGCGCCTGGGCCCGCCGTACACGGTGTGCGAGACGGGCAGCAGCCGGCCCTCGTCCACCAGGTCCAGGACGATGCTGGCGGCGCCGAACGCCGGGCGGGCGACGTCCGTGACGGCGGTGGTGACGTCCCGGACGGTCACCGCCCGCGACAGCGACCGGGTGAGCGCGAGCAGCAGCGCCGTCCGGGCCCCGGCCGGGGTGGACTGTTCCTCGGGCTGCTGCCCTGGGTGTTCCCGGCCCTGGTCCCGGCCGCGGCCCTGGCCCCGGTCGGAGAGCAGCCCGGCGACCCGGACCGGCCGGCCGTGGACGTCCAGCATCACCTCGCCGGTCTCCTCGATCCGCGCCACCCTGCCGCCCCCGCGCAGCACCCGGTACCCGATCCGGTACCACCCGCCGGTGGTGAGCGATTCGGCGAGCGCCGCCTGCACGTCCGGCAGGTCCTCCGGGTGGACGATCCGGTCCAGCTCCGGGGCGGAGCCGTCGGCGGTGGCGGGCTGGCCGGTGACCCGGAACGCCGCGGCGTCCCAGTAGCTCTCGCCGGTGACCAGATCGCGTTCGAAGGCGCCGTGCCCGGCCGCCCGGACGGCGAGCGACAGCATCGGGTGGGCCAGCCCGGCGGGGAGGCTGCCGGCCCCGTCCGGCGGCGCCCCGGCCGGGTCCTGGGGTATCCGGGCGTCCGCGTGGTCGAGCAGGTGGGACAGCCGGTGGGCGCAGGCCTCGCCGATGGTCTCCAGGACGTCCAGGTCGCGGCGGGGGACGGTGCCCCGGTGGGCCAGCGCGAGGGCGAGGACGCCGACCGGCCGCTCGTCGACGACCATCGGCAGGGCGATCACGGCGACCATGCCGGTGCCCATGCCGGCGTTCTTGTTCGGGTAGTCGACGCTGGTGTGCTCGGGACTGAGCAGGTAGGGGCGGCGTAACCGCAGGGCCATCGCGGCGGGGAGGTCACCGGCCGGATCGACGATGCTGTAGCGCTCGTGGGCCCAGTCCGGCAGCCCGTGCGAGGCGGTCAGCCGGAGCATTCCCGCGGAATCCAGCAGGTAGAGCGCGGAACCCTCGCCGGTGATCCAGCCCGGCCCCTCGGCGAGGACGGTGCCGAGCAGTTCGGCGGCGCTGGTGCAGCCGAGAAGTAAGCGCACGCAGCGCATGGGGCTGCGGGCGGTGGGACTGCTGCGCGGCGTCCGGCTCTCGTCCTCGGAGGGGGGAACCCACGGCGAGGTCAGGTCCATCGGATACCCGGCCTTTCCGCTCTCGGGGGGTGGGTGCCCTCTGGGTGCCCGAACGGGCACTTAATTCTTCATACCTTATTTCTCAAGCGGGTGCTGAAGCGGGTGAATGGTGACCCAGACGGCGCACCAGCACCAGCGTCCGGTCGTCCGCCGCGTCCCGCGCCACCGTCCGGACCAGCCGCTCCGCCGCACCCCGGGTGAGCTGCTGCTGCGTCCGCCACGGCCGCACCACCGGCTCGGCCGCCGCCAGCAGCCGACCCACCCCCTCGTCCAGGTCCCGACCCGGCACCTCCACCAGGCCGTCACTGAACAGCAGCAGCGAATCGCCCCGCCGCAGCCGCCCCGACACCGCCGGGTACAGCGCGCCCGACACCAGCCCCAGCGCCGGACCGCCGTGCCCCGACCGCGCCCAGCCGCCGCCGTCCGCCCGGCGGAACTGCGCGGGCGCCGGATGGCCGGCGTTGAACAGCCGGTAGTCGCCCGTCGCCGGACGCAGCGCGAGGTGCACCGCCGTCGCGAAGTCGTCCTCCCAGCCCATCCGCACCAGATGGTCGTTGGCCGCCGGCAGGAACGCCTCCGGCGGCACCCGCCCCAGCAGCATCGCGAACGCGCCCGACAGGTGCGTCGAGCGGGCCGCCGCCCGGCTGCCCTTGCCCGACACGTCCACCAGCAGCAGTTCCAGCAGATCCTCCTCGGGGCGGTGCGCGCACAGCAGGAAGTCACCCGAGAACGAGGTGTCGCCGGCCGGCGCCAGCGCACTGTCGAAGTGCCAGTCGAGCAGCCGCTCCGGAAGCCGGGCCAGCGTCCGGGTGTGCTCGGCCAGCTCCAGCAGCATCGAATCGCCCTGCGTCCCGCGCAGACCCAGCCGGTGCCGGAACCGGTTCGCGGCCAGCACCGTCACCGCGGTCGCGGCCAGTACCAGCGTCACCCCGATCCGCACCCCGAGCGGATCCCGCACCACCGCCCCCAGCACCCCGCCGGCCAGCGCCGCGCACACCAGCACCAGCAGCTGCCCGCGCCGCAACAGCAGCCCGCCGACCACCAGCGGCAGCACCAGCGCCGACGGCGGCCAGCTGTACGGCAGCACGATCGGCAGGACGCTCAGCACCGCCGTCACCCCGAGCAGCACCCCCAGCGCGTACCGCGCCGCCCGGGCGTTCCCGTCCAGCAGCCGCAGGTACCACCGCCGCGCCCTCGCTATCGGTGCGGGCACGTGGACCTCCGCCAAGGGGTCGGCGGTCCCCTGTCATGACCACCAGTCAGCCCGGCCACACTAACCCGTCCACCCCCACCACCCCCAGGCCCGCTGCCTGCCCGCCGCACGGAAAGTCGGCGGGTCCGACTTCTCGTGCACGCCGCGCCTGCTGCGCATGCCTCGTACGCCGCGCCTGCCGCGCGCACGCCCTGCCGCCGGCTGTTTCCGGGCGCGCCCCCGCGTCCGCCTGTTGCACGGGAAGTCGGCGGGTCCGACTTCTCGCGCATGCCTCACCCGGGGCGCTGGCCGTTCCGCCGTCGTGGGAGGCCGGGCGGGTCGTGCCGCGGTCGGTGCGGTGGCCGGGGTCTCAGGGGGTGGGCCAGGTGCGGAGGCCGGTGGTGAGGAGGGTGATGAGGCGGCTCTGGGTGGTGGCCAGGTCTTCGGCGAGCTGGAAGCCGCCGCCGATGGAGAGGGAGGCGAAGCCGTGGGCGACGGAGCGGACGGTGCGGGCGGCGTGGATCGCCTCCGCGCCGTCGAGGCCGTACTCCCGCAGGACGGCGATGATCACCCCGACGAGCCGGCCGGCCGCGCGGGTGAGGTCGTCGTCCGGCTGCGGGGCCTGGGGGAGGGCGTTGTAGCGGTGCGGGTGCTCGGTGGCGTACGCGTGGTAGGCGCGCAGCACGGTGGCGACGGCGTCGTCCCCGCTGCGGCCGACGGCGGCCTCGGCGAGCCGGTCGGCGAGTTCCTCGGTGACCCGGACGGCGATGAGCCGCCGCAGTTCGGTGAGGCCGCCGCTGACGTGCTTGTACAGCGACGGGGTGGCGACCCCGGCCCGGGCGGCGACGGCGGCCAGGGTGAGGGCGTCGGCGCCCTGCTCGTCGATGAGGGCGAGGGCGTGGTCGACGACCTGCTCGGGGGTGAGTCCTACTCGGGGCATGGTGTGGGCTCTCCGTCGGTGGAAGGCGTACGTGGCGGGGCGTGGCGGGGCGGGGCGGGGCGGGGCGGGGCGGGGCGGGGCGTGTGGGCGGGCGGGGCTGACGTGGGCGGACGGGGTGGGCGGGGCTCAGGCGAGTTCGGCGAGGAAGGGCAGCAGGGCGCCGGCGGTGGCCTGCGGGTTGTCGGCCATCGGGTAGTGCCCGGATCCGTCGATCATGACCTTCCGCGCGTTGAGCGCGGCGGCCTGCCGGTCGGCGACGGCCTCCGGCTTGGGGAAGTCGGGGTCCTTGCTGCCCATGATGACGAGCGAGGGGCAGCGGACGGCCGCGGTCCAGCCGGCGGGCGCGGAGTCCCCGCCGACGTGTCCGCGGGTGGCGGTCTTGCGGCCGGGGGTGCGCATGGCGGCGACGAGTCCGGCCACGTACGTGTCGAAGTCGGCGGGCTTGGCGCCCGGGTAGGCCAGCTTGCGGTGGTAGAGGCCCCAGAAGGCGGGCGAGTGGACGGTCAGGGCGCCCATGACGCGGAGGGCGCCGCGCATGAGGGCGCCGGGCGGGGTGTTCTCGACGAAGGCGTCGATCAGGGCGATGCCGGCGACCCGCTCCGGGGCGTCGCCGGCGGCCTTGACGACCGTCGCGCCGGTGTAGGAGTTGCCGACCAGGACGGCGCGGCCGATGCCGAGGTGGTCGAGCAGGGCGAGGACGTCGGTGGCGATGGCGGCGGGGGAGTAGTCGTCCCAGATGATCGAGGATTCGCCGAAGCCGCGCAGGTCCATGGTGATGACCCGGCGGCCGGCGGCGGCCAGCAGCGGGTGGAGGTGCCGGTAGGCGGCGCGGGTGTCGAGCATTCCGGGGAGCAGCACGACGGGGGTGCCGTCGCCCTGCCGGGTGTCGTCGTAGGCGAGGCGGCCGCCGGTGACGTCGAGGTACTGGGTGGTGGGGGCGCTGGTGGCGTTCATGGTGGGCCTCCGGGGGCTGCCGGTGCGGGGCTTCGGCGTGCTGCCGATAGCCATAAAGCTAAGGCTAATAGCCTTAGCCGTCAAGCCTTCGCACCCTGTGGAGCGGGGGAGGTCGGCGGTGAGTGCCTGAATGAAGGGCCGTCCGTTGACGTCCGATCACGTGAGGTGGCGTCAATGGTGTCCAAGCGTGCCCAAGGGGCTCAAGGGGGACAAAACGCCCTTCGCGTCCCAGAGTGCCCCGTCCGTCTCCGGTCGTCCCGGGCGAACGGCTTGGAATCAGGGCCTCCTAGGATTAACGTTTGATAACGCAGCGCGGTCCTCAACGCCGTACCCAGACGGCACCGTGCGCCGTCGCCTAATCCCGCCGACCGGCCTCCGGGCAGGTCAGGGAGCCGGGGAACCACGTTCCTTGGGGTGAATCGGCGGGGCTCCGGCCCAGCCGTAGGAGACCTTCCTGCTCCGAACCCGTCAGCTAACCCGGTAGGCGCGAAGGAAGGAAAGGAGCGCGCCTCCGTGGCGTCGACGCACACCCCGGCACACCCGGCCGGCCTCGCAGCAGGTACCCGGCTCCTCGACCACCCCGGCCCGGACGGCCCCGAGTACGCGGGCCCGGACGCCGAGACCAACCGGCACCGGATGCCGCGTCAGGTCCGTGGGACCTCCCCGCTGCTCGGCGTCACCGCCGTCGCCGCCACCCTGGGCGCCACCGGCTTCGCCTCCGCCACCCCGGCCGCCGCCCCCGCCATCGAGACCCCGGACGAGACCCCGGTCGCCCTCTCCGCCGACCCCGGCCTCGCGCTCGCCGCCCGCATCCAGCTGCAGGCCGACAGCCAGCGCACCGCCGCCGAGGAGGACGCCCGCGTCCAGGCCGCGAAGGAGGCGGAGGCCAAGGCCGCCGCCAAGGAGGCCGAGGCCAAGCGGGCCGCCGAGGAGGCCGAGCGGGCCAAGGCCGCCGCCCTCACCCTGCCGGTGCGCGACTACCACCTCACCGCCCACTACGGCCAGAGCGCCCGCTACTGGGCCCACCTGCACACCGGCCTGGACTTCGCCGCCGACACCGGCACCCCCGTCTACGCGGTCGGCCAGGGCACCATCACCTCGGCCGGCTGGTCCGGCTCGTACGGCTACCGGATCGTCGAGACCCTGCCCGACGGCACCGAGATCTGGTACTGCCACCTCTCCTCGATCATCAAGGGCTCCGGCAAGGTCGGCTCCGGCCAGCAGATCGGCAAGGTCGGCGCCACCGGCAACGTCACCGGCGCGCACCTGCACGTGGAGGTCCGCCCCGGTGGCGGCGCCCCCGTCGACCCGGAGACCTGGTTCCAGCAGCGCGGCCTCAACCCCTGACACACCCG
>NZ_JBHWIJ010000259.1:0-3595 GCF_042732255.1 Kitasatospora sp. NPDC059803
CACTGCGGGGGGCTACGCCCGCCGCGCCGCACCCCAGAGCGCCAGGGGATGCACCGCCGGGGGGCTTTGCCGCCCCCCGCCTACCCCCACTCCCGCAACACTCCCGCAACACTCCCGCACCGCCGCCGAGCACCCGCCCAGAACCAGCTCAGCGGCTGCCGACCGCCTGCTTCACCAGCGTCCGCCCGAAGTCCCACATCAGCCCGCTCCCCCGGTGCGCGTCATCCATGATGTCGGTGAAGGCGTCCACGAACCGGTCGACGTCGCGCTCCGTGATGATCAGCGGCGGGATCAGCTTGATCACCTCCAGGTGGTCCCCGGACACCTGGGTCAGGATCCGGTGCCGCTGGAGCAGCGGGACGACCACCATCTGGGCGAACAGCCCCTTGCGCGCCGCTTGCAGGGCCGTCCAGCCGGTGCGCAGCTTGAGCGACTTGGGTCGGCCGAACTCGATGCCGATCATCAGACCCCGGCCGCGCACCTCGGCGAGCAGCTCGTACCGGTCGACCAGTGCGGCCAGCCGCTCGCGCAACTGATCGCCGACCTGACGCGCGTTCTCCACCACCTTCTCCTCGCGCATCACCTCCAGGGTCGCCAGTCCGGCCGCCATCGCCTGGGCGTTGGCACCGAAGCTGGCCGAGTGCACCAGCACCCGGTCCATCGAGGAGTACACCTTCTCGAAGATCCAGCTCTTGCCGAGCGTCGCCCCGACCGGCACGTAGCCGCCGGAGAGCGCCTTGGCCACGCAGACCAGGTCGGGCAGCACGCCCTCCTCGTGCTGGTAGGCGAAGAACTCGCCGGTACGGCCGATCCCGGTCTGCACCTCGTCGCAGATCAGCAGCGCCCTGTGCTCATGCAGCAGGGCCTGCGCGGCACGCAGCCAGCCGGGCGGCGGCGCCAGGACGCCCTTGCCCTGGATCGGCTCGACGATCAGGGCGGCGACGTCGCCGCGCTTCAGCTCCCTGGCCAGCGCGCCGAGGTCGCCGAGCGGGATGGCGGTGTCCGGCAGCAGCGGGTCGAAGCCCTTGCGGAAACCGCTCTCCCCGTTGACGGAGAGCGAGCCGGTGGTCAGCCCGTGGAAGGCGTGGTCGGCGTACAGGACGCGCCTGCGGCCGGTGGCGTACCGGGCGAACTTGAGCGCGGTCTCCACCGCCTCGGTGCCGCTGTTGCCGAAGAACACCCGGTCCAGCCCGGGCGTGTACGAGAGCAGTCGCTCGGCGAGCAGCCCGGGCAGCGGCGAGCAGTCGAAGCGGACCAGGTCCGGCAGGTCGAGGTCCATCACCTGCTGGATCGCCGATCGCACGACCGGGTGGTGGCGGCCCAGCGCGAAGATGCCGAAGCCGGCCAGCATGTCGAGGTACTCGTTGCCCTCGGCGTCGTAGAAGTACGGGCCCTTGGCGCGCTCGTAGTACTTGTCGAAGCCGATGGTGTGCAGCATGCGCGGCAGCTGCGGGTTGAGGTGGCGGCCGTGCAGTTCGTACCGCTCGGCGCCGCGTTCGGCGATCAGCGCGGCGAGGTCGAAGCTGGCGGCGGTGCGGTCGGGGTCAGCCGGCATGGCGCTGGTTCGCTCCTCGGTTCGGTAGCAGGTTCTTGGCGAAGACGGCGGTCTGGGCGGCGACTCCGGTGCCGGTCAGGCCGGTCTCCTCCAGGATCTCCCCGCGCGCGGCGTGGCCGAGGAACTCCTGCGGCAGGCCGAGCACCCGCACCGGCACGTCCACGTCGGCGTCGCGCAGCGCCTGGGCGACGGCGGCGCCGACGCCACCGGTGCGGCCGTTGTCCTCGACGGTGACGACCAGCCGGTGGGCGGCGGCCAGTTCCGGCAGGACCGGGTCGACCGGTTTGACCCAGCGGGGGTCGACGACGGTCGCGGTGAAGCCCTCGGCGAGCAACAGCCGGGCGGCGTCCAGGCAGGCGGCGGCGGTGGTGCCGACCGCGACCAGGAGGATCTCCGACGGCCGGCCGGTGCGCAGCAGGACGTCCATCCCGCCGATCCGTTCGACGGCCGGCACGGCGGGCCCGATGGTGGCCTTGGGGAAGCGGACCACGGTGGGGGCGTCCTCGACCTCGACGGCCTCGCGCAGCTGGGCCCGCAGCTGTTCGGCGTCGCGCGGGGCGGCGAGCCTGAGGCCCGGGACGACCTGGAGGATCGACATGTCCCACATGCCGTTGTGCGAGGCGCCGTCGCTGCCGGTGACCCCGGAGCGGTCGAGGACGAAGGTGACGCCGAGCCGGTGCAGGGCGACGTCCATCAGGACCTGGTCGAAGGCCCGGTTCAGGAAGGTCGCGTAGACGGCGACGACCGGGTGCAGGCCGCCGGTGGCGAGGCCGGCGGCGGAGGTGACGGCGTGCTGCTCGGCGATGCCGACGTCGAAGGTGCGGTCCGGGAAGGCCTTGGCGAAGCGGGCCAGGCCGACCGGTTGGAGCATCGCCGCGGTGATCGCCACCAGGTCGGGCCGCTCGGCGCCGAGCGCGACCAGTTCGTCGCCGAACACCGAGGTCCAGGAGACTCCGCCGCTGGGCGAGATCGGCAGGCAGGTGTACGGGTCGATCGGGTTGACGGCGTGGAAGCGGTCGGCCTCGTCCTGTTCGGCGGGCCGGTAGCCGCGCCCCTTGACGGTGAGGCAGTGCACGATGACGGGGCCGCCGAAGTTGCGCGCCTGGCGCAGCGCCTGTTCGACGGCGCCGAGGTCGTGGCCGTCGATCGGCCCGAGGTACTTCAGCCCGAGGTCCTCGAACATGCCCTGGGGCGCGAAGGCGTCCTTGAAGCCCTTCTTGGCCCCGTGCAGCGCGTCGAAGATCGGCTGGCCGACGAGCGGGGTGCGCTGCAGCGCGCCCTTGCCGAGGGCGAGGAAGCGTTCGTACCCCTGGGTGGTGCGCAGGGTGGCCAGGTGGTTGGCGAGGCCGCCGATGGTCTTGGCGTAGGAGCGCTCGTTGTCGTTGACGACGATGACCAGCGGCCGGTCGCGGGCCTCGGCGATGTTGTTGAGCGCCTCCCAGGCGAGCCCGCCGGTGAGCGCGCCGTCGCCGATCACCGCGACGGTGTGCCGGTCGTGCTGGCCGAGCAGTCCGGCGGCCTTGGCGAGGCCGTCGGCGTAGGACAGGGCGGTGGAGGCGTGCGAGTTCTCGACCAGGTCGTGTTCGGATTCGCCGCGCGAGGGGTAGCCGGAGAGCCCGCCCTTCATCCGCAGCCGGGAGAAGTCCTGGCGGCCGGTGAGCAGTTTGTGGACGTAGCTCTGGTGGCCGGTGTCGAAGACGATCCGGTCGTACGGGGAGTCGAAGACCCGGTGCAGGGCGATGGTCAGCTCGACCACGCCGAGATTGGGCCCGAGGTGGCCGCCGGTGCGGGTGACGGCGTCGATCAGGAACGCGCGGATCTCGTCGGCGAGCAGCGGGAGTTCGGCCGCCGGAAGCTTTCGCAGTTCGGCCGGTGACGTGACGCTGGAGAGCAGTGACATGGGTACACCTCACGACTCGGAGTGGCGCGGTGGTGCCGCCGCCCGGCGGGGGCGGGGCCCGGGGGGGGGGGCGGGGGGCGGCGGGCGGGGGGGTGTGGGGGGGGGTTGGGGGGGTGGCGGGAGCCGGGGCAGGGGGGGGC
>NZ_JBHWIJ010000259.1:3605-12645 GCF_042732255.1 Kitasatospora sp. NPDC059803
ACGCGCTGGGGCGGGGTGGGCCCGCCGCCCGGGGGGGGCGGGGCCGGCCGGGGCGCGGGGCCCGGGCCGGACGGGGTGTCCTCGGGAGCGGTGGCGCGGTCGAACGACCGGCTCAGTGGCCGCGGTTGGCGCCGATGGTCTCGGTGATGGCGCGCAGCGACTCCTTGAGCGAGCCCATGGTGGCGAGTACGGCGGTCGGCTCGTAGCCGCAGTGCGCCATGCAGTTGGCGCAGCGCGGGTCCTTGCCGCGGCCGTACTTGCTCCAGTCGGTCTTCTCGACGAGTTCGCGGTAGGTGGGCACGTAGCCGTCGGCCATCAGGTAGCAGGGCCGCTGCCAGCCGAACAGCGAGTAGTTGGGGATGCCCCAGGGGGTGCACTCGAAGTCGGCCTTGCCCTCCAGGAAGTCCAGGAAGAGCGGGCTGTGGTTGAGCCGCCAGCGGCTCCGGTTGCCGCCGGCGAAGGCCTTGCGGAAGAGCTCCCGGGTCTGGTCGACGCCGAGGAAGTGCTCCTGGTCGGGGGCCTTCTCGTAGGCGTAGGCCGGGGAGATCATCATCTCGTCGACCTTGAGCTCGTCGTTGAGGAAGTCCAGCACCTCGATGATGGTCTGCGGGGTGTCGGTGTTGAAGAAGGTGCTGTTGGTGGTGACCCGGAAGCCGCGCCGCTTGGCCTCCTTGATCGCCGCCACCGCCTCGTCGAAGGTGCCCTCCTTGGCCACCGACTCGTCGTGCCGCTCGCGCATGCCGTCGATGTGCACGGCGAAGGTGAAGTACGGCGAGGGCTTGAACTTGTCCATCTTCTTGCGCATCAGCAGCGCGTTGGTGCAGAGGAAGACGTACTTGCGGCGCTCGACGAGCTGGCGGACGATCTCGTCGATCTGCGGGTGCATCAGCGGCTCGCCGCCGGCGATCGAGACCATCGGGGCACCCGACTCCAGGACCGCGCCGACCGCCTGGGCCACCGGCATGCGCTGCTTCAGCACACCCGCCGGGTGCTGGATCTTGCCACAGCCCTCACAGGCGAGGTTGCAGGCGAACAGCGGCTCCAGTTCGACGATCAGTGGGAACTTGTCCCGGCGCTTGAGCAGCTTCTGCTGCATGAGGTAGGTGCCGACCCGCACGGTCTGGCGCAACGGCATGGCCATGGCTAGCTCGCCTCCTGGGGGAGCGTCGAGGATGTGGGGTGGTTCAGGTCCGCGGGGCCGGGCCGGGACTCCTGCCGGTACCAGTCGACCAGGGCGGGTACCGCCGCCCGCAGGGTCCGCCAGGCACGCACCCCGGCCGGGAGGGTGCCGGGCCGCAGCAGTTCGCGCTCGGGGGTGTCCACGACCACCCGCAGGACGGCGGCGGGCAGCGTCGGCCGCCGTTCCCGCAGCGCGGCCAGCACGGCGGCGGCCTCCATGTCGACGGCGAGCGCGCCCTGGAGGTGCAGGGCGCGCCGTTCGAGGCCGCGGACGACGTGGTCGGCGGTGTGGTGCACCCCGGCGTGCGCGGTCAGGCCGAGTTCCTTGAGGGCCCTGGCGAGCTCCGGCCCGGAGTCGACGGGGTACAGGTGCCCCTCCGCGTCGCGCACGCCGTCGGCGACCACGATGTCGCCCGGCAGCACGCCCGGGCCGACCGCGGCGCCGAAGCCGGCCACCACGACCGCGCCGTAGCCGCCGGGGGCGGAGCCGAGCAGCCGGCGGACGGTCAGCGCGGCCCGCCGCCGGCCCATGCCGGTGCGCACCAGCACCGGCGGCCCGCCGGCCGCACCGCGCCAGTCGCCACCGCGCAGCGCCCAGACCTCGGGTCCCAGCGCGCAGAGCACCAGCAGCGGGGCGGTGGTCACCGCGCCGCCCCGATCGCCGGGGTGTCGCCGTTGCGGCGGCCGAGGGCGGGACTGCCGTGCAGGTAGCGGCCGAGCGCGGTGACCGGGAAGACCAGCCGGTACAGGTGGTAGTTGATGGAGAAGTCCCACGGGAAGCCGGTGCCGGTGAACTGCGGCTCGTCCCAGGTGCCCTCGGGCAGTTGGGTGCGCACCAGCCAGTCCACGCCGTGTTCCACCGCCGGGTTGGCCCGGCCGTCCGGGCCCTCGCCGGCCGCGAGCAACGCCATCAGCGCCCATGCGGTCTGCGAGGCGGTGGAGTCGCCGCGCCCGGCCCAGCGGGCCGGGTCCTCGTAGGAGCGCATGTCCTCGCCCCAGCCGCCGTCGGTGTTCTGCCGGTCCTCCAGCCAGCGGACGGCGCGCCGGATCGCCGGGTGCTCGTCCGGGACGCCGGCCGCGACCAGGGCGGGCAGCACCGAGCCGGTGCCGTAGATGTAGTTGGTGCCCCAGCGGCCGAACCAGGAGCCGTCCGCCTCCTGGTTGTGCAGCAGCCACTCGACGCCGCGCCGGGTGCGCCGGTCGCGGGCCCGGCCGGTCTCGGCGAGCATCTCCACCACGTGGGCGGTGACGTCGGCGGACGGCGGGTCGACCACTTCACCGAAGTCGCAGAACGGCAGCTTGTTGGGCAGCGTGCTGGTGTTGTCGACGTCGAAGGCGCCCCAGGCGCCGTTCTTGGACTGCATGCCGAGGTTCCAGAGCACGCCGCGGTCCATCGCCGCATCGACCTTGGCCGGGTCGGGGTGGTCGACCCGGCCCAGCGCGAGCACCACCTCGGCGGTGTCGTCGATGTCGGGGTAGGTGTCGTTCTCGAACTCGAAGGCCCAGCCGCCGGGGGCCAGCGTGGGCCGCTGGACGGACCAGTCGCCGTCCTTGCGGATCTCCTCGCCGAGCATCCAGTCGACGGCCGAGACCAGCGCCGGGTGGTCGGCCGGCAGCCCGGCGTCGACCAGCGCGATGGTGGCCAGGCAGGTGTCCCAGACCGGGGACTGGCAGGCCTCCAGCCAGCGCCGGCCGTCCTCGGTGTGCACGGTGAAGCGGTCGAAGGAGGAGAGTCCGGCCTGCATCACCGGGTGCTCCAGCTCGTAGCCCTCCAGGTGCAGGGCGATCAGCGAGTACACGGCGGGCGGCTGGATGCCACCCCAGCAGCCGTCGGCCTCCTGCCGTTCGACGATCCAGCGGCAGGCCTGGGAGACGGCGAGCCGGCGCAGCGGGCGCAGGGCTCGGTGGTGGTAGGCGTGCAGGACCTTGTCGAGGCGCTCGAAGAGGCCGTCCCAGCTGGTGGCGGGGGCGAGCGGCCGGTCGGGGTAGGGGTGGTCCGGGTCGGTGTGCAGCTCGGTGAGCGGGAAGGGCGCCGGACGGACGGGGCGGTGGGCCGAGACGACGGTCAGCGGGACGATGGTCTGGCGGGCCCAGCAGCCGAAGGCGTAGATGTTCAGCGGCAGCCACTTGGGCAGGAAGATGATCTCGGGCGGCATCTCGGGGAGCCGTTCCCAGGGCCACCAGCCGAAGAGCGCGAGCCAGATCCGGGTGAAGACCCGGGCGGCCGCGATGCCCCCGGCGGAGCGGACGTACCGCGCGGCGGCCACCATGTGCGGGGCCTCGGGGTCGTCGCCGGCGAGTTTGAGGGCGACGTACGCCTCGACGGTGGTGGACAGTTCGGCCGGCCCGCCGTGGAAGGTGGCCCAGGTGCCGTCCTCCCGCTGCTGGGACCGGATCCATTCGGCGGTGGCCTTGGTCTGGTCCTCGGTCCGGATCCCGAGGAACTGCCGCAGCAGTAAGTCCTCGGCGTCCATGGTGACGTTGGTCTCCAGGTCGCCCTTCCACCAGCCCTCGGAGCTCTGCAGCGAGAGCAGGTGGGTGGTGGCGCGGGCCAGTGCCTCCCGCGCGTCGGCCGCTCCGAGGTCCGCCTCACCGGCCGGCCGGAGCTGGTCGGTGTCTTCGGGCTGCCACCGCCCGGCGCCCAGGAGGGTCGGGGGGCGGTCGCCCACCGCGACCGGCTCGGAATCGTACTCAGGGTCGAGCCGGCCGTCCGCGGTTGCTGTCAACGTAACGTCACCTCTCTCGTACCACCACGAATTCGGCGAGTGCGACGAAGTGCTCGCGCACCTCGTCGGACATGGGCACCTCGTCCAGGGCGGCGAGGGCAGTCGTGTGCTGGCGGCGGGCTTCCTCCTGGGTCCAGGCGCGGCCGCCGGCCTCCTCGATCAGCGCGGCCCGGGCGGCGAGCTCGGGCTCGCCCTCCTCGCCGCGGCCCTTCGGGTCGGCCAGCTGCTCGGCGAGCCGGCGCGAGGCCGCGCCGCCCTCGGCCAGCGCGGCGGCGACCGGCAGGGACTTCTTGCGCTGGCGCAGATCGCCCCAGTGCGGCTTGCCGGTGACCTCGGTGGCGCCCCAGATGCCGAGCAGGTCGTCCACCGCCTGGAAGGCCAGGCCCAGGTGGTGGCCGTAACGCTGGAGCGGTTCGGAGACCTTGTCGTCGGCCCCGGCCAGGACGGCGCCGATCGCCGAGGCGGCCGCCAGCAGCGCCGCGGTCTTGCCGCCCTCCATCTCCAGGCACTCGGCGACGGTGACGCTGTCGCGCTGTTCGAAGGCGACGTCCATGGCCTGGCCGTCGATCAGTCGGCGGGTCGCCGTGGTGAGCAGCCGGACGGCGCGTGCGGCGTCGGTGGGGCTCGTACCGCCGGTCACCGCGGCGTCGAGCAGCACCTCCGTGCCGAGCGTCGCCAGGGCGTCGCCGGCCAGGATCGCCTGGGCCGGACCGAAGACCGTCCAGGCGGTGGCCCGGTGCCGTCGGGTCTCGTCACCGTCCATCAGATCATCATGGAGCAGGGAGAAGTTGTGCACCAGTTCAACCGCGACCCCGCCCGGCACGCCGACCTCGGCGGCGGCGCCGGTGGCCCGGGCGGAGAGCAGGGCCAGGGCGGGGCGCACGGCCTTGCCGCCGTCGCCCTTGGCCGGGGTGCCGTCCCGGTCGATCCAGCCGAAGTGGTACGCGGCGACGGTGTCCATCGGTGCGGCCAAACGGGCGACGGCGGACCGTAGCGGCGGGGTGCAGAGCGTGCGGCTGCGGGCCAGCAGCTCCGGCACCGAGACCGGTTCGGCGTGCGCCGTGCCTCCGACGGCGATGCCGGTGCGTGACTCCACGTGCGTTCCCTCTCCCTCGTGGTGCCGGACCGCCCGGGGCGGCCGGGTGCTTGCGCTGTCGGTGCGGCTGGTGTCGATGTGGCCGGTGTCGATGCGGCTCGGGTCGGTGCGGCTGGTGCCGGTGTCACCGCTGTCAGTGCCGCCGGTGCGGCCGGTGTCGTTACCGCCGGTGCGGTCGACGGGAGGCCCGCCGGCTCTGGCGGGGTCCCCGGCGGCGCCCGCCGTCACCGGGGCCACCTCCCGTCGCCCCGGTCCGCCGGCAGCCGACTGCCGGCCGCGGCGAGCGCCGCGTCGGCCGCGGCGTGGCCGCTGCGCACGGCCCCCTCCATGGTCGCGGGCCAGCCGGTGGCCGTCCACGCGCCGGCCAGCAGCAGGCCGGGGACGTCGGTACGGGCCGACGGGCGCAGCAGCGCGCTGCCGGGCGCCGGGTCGAAGGTGGCGGTGCGCTCGCGGGTGACGAAGAAGTCCAGCACCTCGGCCCCGGCGGCGGCCGGGAGCAGCCGGGCCAGCTCCGGCAGGTACCGGCGGCGCAGCTCGGCGACCGGCAGGTCGATCTCGTCCTGGACGGCGGACTGCGAGAGCGCCAGGTACTGGGCGCCGGGGTGGGCCCGGCCGAGCCCGGTGCCGGCCAGGCCGGAGTGCGCGGTGCGGTCGAAGACCCACTGCACCGGGGAGCCGAGGGCGGCGAAGAACGGCCGACGCAGCACCTTGCGGTCGTAGACCACGTGCACGTTGAGGATCGGCGCGGTGCCGAAGTCGGCCAGCCGGTCCTGGCCGGGGAGGGCGTTCGGGGGCAGCAGGGCGGCCGCGCTGTC
Organism: Kitasatospora sp. NPDC059803; assembly: GCF_042732255.1. Classification (NCBI taxonomy): domain Bacteria; kingdom Bacillati; phylum Actinomycetota; class Actinomycetes; order Kitasatosporales; family Streptomycetaceae; genus Kitasatospora; species Kitasatospora sp. NPDC059803. The sequence continues at coordinate 9,422 of NZ_JBHWIJ010000259.1, forward strand.
CTGGGCGCCGGCCAGCACGACGGTCTCGGCGGGGAGCGGCTCCGCGCCGCCTTCCAGATGGACGGCGTGCTGGGGCACCGCCGGCTTGAGCTCCGTCACGCGGGCGCGCAGCAGTACCTTCACGCCGGCGCGTTCCAGCTCGGCGAGCGCCCGGTCGTGGTGGATCACGCCGAGCGGGACGGCGGCCATGCCGATGTCGGAGGCGCCCGGGTCGGAGAGCAGGCCGGTCTTGAAGACCATCGCCGCCAGCGCCAGCGACACCTGGTCGGCCCGGGCGTTCAGGGTGGCGACGCCGACCAGGTCCCAGAGGGCGGCGAGGGTGTTCGCGTTCTGCCCGTTGCGGCGCAGCCACTCGCCGAAGGAGATCTCGTCCAGTGCCGGGTCGGCGAGGTCCAGGCCCTGGAGCGCCAGCGCGCCGCGGACCACCCGGGCGCGGTCGGCCGGCCCGAGGTGCGGGTAGCGCGCGAGGCTGCCGGCCAGGTGCAGCGGAACGGGCAGGCCGGCCCGGCGCAGCCGCCCGAGGGTGCGCACCGGGGCCGCGTCCGGCCCGGCGACGGAGAGCACCGGAACGTCCAGCCGGTCCTGTACGTGGACCAGCCGGGCGGCGCCGAGCCGCTCCAGCAGGCCGCGGTAGGCGGTGCAGCAGCGCAGGTAGACGTGCTGGCCGTTGTCGACGGTCAGCTCGCCGCGCTGGAAGGAGAACGCCAGCCCGCCGAGCCTGGGCCGCCCCTCGACCAGCGTGACCCGGTGGTCGGCCTCGGCCAGCCGCAGCGCGGCGGTGATCCCGGCCAGGCCGCCGCCGACCACCACGGCGGCCGGGCGCGCGGCATCGGCTCGCCCGGTCATCGACCCTCCCCCTCGCGATTGCTGGACCGCCCTGCGGCGGTCGCTCCGGCCGGCACGCTCGTGACCGGCCCGGTCCTGGTCAACACTGCTCTGCCCGCTTGTGATTCCCCGCTGACACAGCGTGACAGAACTGCGGTGAGAATCAAGAACGCCCCCCGGCGAGCCCGGAAAGCGCGACGTACGCCTTCTCCCAGCCCGGCAGCGAGACCCGGCCGCGCAGGACGGACTCGGGGTCGGCGGCGATCCGGCCGAGCAGCCGGTGGTAGATCCCCGCCATCGCGGCGGTGCAGGCCCGGCTTCGGCGGTCGAGCATCGGCAGCAGCCGCAGGCCCTCCTCGAAGGCGGCCTGGGCGCGGGCGGCCTCGAAGGCCACCAGGCCGGTGAAGTCGGCGCCGACCGGCGGCCTGGGCAGCGCGAAGCCCTGCTCGCAGCCGAACCGGGCCAGGTCCTCGGCGGGCAGGTAGGTACGGCCGTTCAGGGCGTCCTCGCGCAGGTCGCGCAGGATGTTGGTGAGCTGCAGGGCCAGGCCCAGGGTGTCCGCGTAGCCCGCGCCGCGCTCGGGGTCGTCGCAGCCGTACACGCCGAGCGAGAGCCGGCCGACCGAGCCGGCCACGCAGCGGCAGTAGACCTTCAGTTCCTCGTAGGTCTGGTACTCGGCGCCCTTGAGGTCCATCTCGACGCCGTCGATCAGTTCGTCGAAGCCGCCGAGCGGGATCGGGAAGCGCCGGGCCGCGTCGGCCAGGGCGACCTTGATCGGGTCGGTGTCGTCCTCGGCGACCACCCCGGCGCGGACCTCGTCCACCAGTTCCCGGGTGCGCACCAGCGTCTCGGCCTTGCGGTCGGACGGAAGGTCCCCGTCGCCGATGTCGTCGACCCGGCGGGCCAGGGCGTAGAGGGCCGACATGGCCAGCCGCTTGGGTTCGGGCAGCAACCGGATGCCGTAGCTGAAGTTGCGCGCCTGAAGTCCGGTGACTGCCTCGCAGTACCGGTACGCCGCCATGACCTGGGCCGACGCCAGTGGTGATGCCGCCACTCGGGCGTTCACCTTCCCTTCGCGAAGATTGCCGCCGCCTTCGCTGCGAGGCGGCGCTTGTTCGGCTTCGCCTGCTGCGCGAGCACGTCGTACCCGGCGTCCTCGATGGCCGCCAGGGCCGCGTACCCGCCGGCGGTGAATCCCGCCAGGAGCAGTCGAAGCCTCCCCCGAACCGTACCTACCAATGGCGCGCCGCGGTCGAGCAGGGTGCGGGCCCGCTGCACCTCGAAGGCGATCAGCTCGCGCACCGGGCCGCTGGCGGTGGGGGCGGCGAGGTCCGCCTCGGTGACGCCGAACCGGGCGAGGTCCTCGGCGGGGAGGTAGATCCGCCCGTGGGCGAGGTCCTCGGCGACGTCCTGAAGGTGTTCGACCACCTGGAGGGCGCTGCAGATCGCGTCGGACAGCTCGATCCGCTCGGGGGTGGCGACGCCGGCGATGGCCAGCACCAGGCGGCCGACCGGGTCGGCGGAGAGGGTGCAGTAGCCGATCAGGTCGTCGTAGCCGGCGTAGCGGGTGGTGGTCTGGTCCACCCGGTTGGCCTCGATCAGGCGGCGGAACGGCTCCGGGGTGAGCCCGTGCCGGTCGACCAGCGGCACGAGGCTGCGCAGCAGCGGGTGGCGGGGGCCCTCGGAGGCTCCCGGGTGGAGCGCCGCCTCGAAGACCCGGTCGAGATCGCGCTCCAGTCCGTCCAGCAGTGCGAGGCGGAAGGCGACCTCCTGCGGACTCGGCGGGCCGGACTGGGCCGAAGGGGTGGCGGGGGGCGTGGCCTCGACCCCGAGCAGGGCGGCGGTGGCGGCCGGATCGGCCAGGTCGCCGTCGCCGGCGTCGTCGACCAGCCGGGCGTAGCCGTAGACGGCCATCAGGTCGTCGCGCCAGGCCGCGGGCAGGAAGAACGGGGCGACCGGGAAGTTCTCCGCGCCCGCCTTGTCCAGGGTCTCCCCCGCGGAGCGGTTCACCGACGTATCTCTGGGCTGGGCCGAAGCCGACACTGCTGTCACTCCCCCGTTCTACACCGCTGGGCATCACCGGCCCGACTCGGACACGCGTCCGAGCGGGGGCGCCACCTCCGGCACACCGCCCCCGCGCATACAGCCTGACACCACGGGGCGCGCCGGAGAAGAGCGCCCCGCCCGGCGCACGGGGGCGCTCACCCCCGCGGCGGCGGGCCACCCGGGGCACCGACGGGGGCGCACGAACAGGGGGCCGGCCCCGGAAATCCCCGGAACCGGCCCCCTGGACGGCCTGGTGTTAGGGCGTGTCTGACAATTCGCGGCGGATCAGCGCGCGGCGTTGGGCGCCCGGCTGGGCGTGCCGGCGAAGCGTCCTCGTACTGGGCCGTACTTGG